>DOYB01000133.1 GCA_003518745.1 Selenomonas sp.
CGGGATTGGGGCTGATTCCCGTATTTGGCACCAACGGAACCCTCATAACAAAAGAGATGGCGGTTAAGCTGAAGTCGGCGGGAGCAAAGGGCATGGGAATCTCGCTGGATTCTCTGGATGCCAAGAAACACAATGAGTTCCGGCGTTTTCCAAAGGCCTGGGAGGGTGCTGTTGAGGGCATGCGAAACTGCCGTGAGGCGGGACTTCCCTTTCAGATACACACAACGGTCATGGATTGGAACAGCGCTGAATTGGAAGGCTTGACTGATTTCGCCGTGGAAATAGGTGCAAAGGCCCATCACTTCTTCTTCCTGGTGCCCACAGGCAGGGCCAAGACCATAGAAGAAGAGTCTCTGAGAGCAGAGGCCTATGAGGATGTGCTGACCCGTATCATGAAGAAGCAGCAGGAGGTGGACATAGAACTGAAGCCTACCTGCGCGCCGCAATTTCTGAGAATAGCTGATCAGCTGGGACTGAAGTCACGTTTCAAGCGGGGGTGCCTGGCGGGATTGTCCTACTGCATCATAAGCCCGAGAGGCAAGGTGCAGCCCTGCGCCTACCTGAACATGGAGCTTGGAGACGTGAGGGAAACCCCCTTCGATGAGCTTTGGAAAAGCAGCGAGGTACTGCAAAAACTCCGTACCCTTGAATACAAGGGAGGATGCGGAACCTGCGAGTACAAGAGGGTCTGCGGCGGCTGCCGCGCCAGGGCGGCCTTTTACAATGACGGGGATTACATGGCGGAGGAGCCTTGGTGCCTATATCACGGTAGGAAAGGACAGTAGGAAGCTTTCTCCGAAAATATACCACACAGCGTGAAGTATACCCTTGATATATTTTTTATTAGAGTTATCTGTTAGGAGGATGATTAAGATGAGCGACTACGCAGCAAAACTCATGGAGAATGCCCAGACAAAGAGATTCCTGGTTAATGTGGCTGATTTCTACCAGCACAATTTCTTCGTGCTGCATCCGAATTTCGACTACTGCCACAAAGAGGGCAAGGAGGTCTGGGACGAGGATAAAATCCGTACATTCCACATCTTGAAACAGTCAGAAAACCTTGGAACCATGCGTGAGGCCTATGTAGCGGTTCAGGAAATGATCAGGGCCGACATGAAGGAAAAACTCATCGAGGGGCCAACGGTTGTAATGGAGGCTGCCCGTGGAAAAATAAAGGAGCTGGCGCTGGAGAATATCAGGGAATATCTTGCCAAGGCGGATAAGGTTGATCCCAAGACCTTTGAGGAGAGCTTCCGCTTCTATTTCTCCAGGGATATCAGCAATCATCTGTCAAAGAGCTATGATCAGGAGACGAAGTTCATCCGCCATCTTGCTCAGGAACAGGTTAGAGAAGTGGAAGGCATGCTCAAGAAGTAGGGTGATGTCCTTCCTTAACAAGGGGAGTTTTGTTTGCAATGAAGTGTAAAATGCGCCGCTCTCTGGCGGCTATGTTGGCATTGTCGGTATTATCCACCGCAGTTGCTTCTGCGGCGCCATCCCTATCCCAACCGGGGGAGGAAATTCGGGGAGAGCAGCCCGGCCCCACGGCGGAGGTGGAAGACAATGCGCCTGCGCAGCCTTCTGAAGTGGCACAGGATACCTTCGTCATACGGAATATGGAACTGGATGCCACGGAGATGAAGCTCAAAAAGGCGGACGTGGCGAAGATAATGGAAAGCTGTCTGAATCGGGAGGTTGCCCTGTCGGATCTGAACGGGATGGTCGACCGCATAACCGCATATTGCAGGGAGCATGGGTACCCGGCCTCGGCCGCGTATCTGCCTGCCCAGGACAGTACAGACGGGACCTTGACCATACGCATCATTCCAGGACGCTATGGGAGAGTTATCCTTGACAATAAGAGCCGTCTTAAGGACGAGGTACTGATAGGTTTTATCAAGGGCCTGAAGCGCGGTGAGATTATACGCGCGGAAAAGCTGGAGACGGCTCTTTATTCCATAAGTGATGTAAGCAGTTCAAAGGCAGTGGGAGTTCTTGGTCCCGGTGAAGACTTCGGCACCAGCGATGTGACCATTCGTGTGGAGTCGGAAAAATCCTCCAGTACAGTGCTGTACGCGGAGAACTATGGCAGCAAGTCCTCAGGACGCTACCGCTTTGGTATTCAGCACAGTATGTACGATGTGGGAGGTACAGGGGCAAAGTTCAATGTCGGGGCCTTGATCTCCGATAAGGATCTCCACAATTACTATTTGAACTATGAGACCCTTGTAGGTCGAGGAGGAACGACTCTTGGTATCGGCTTCAGCCGGATGGATTATCAGCTGGGTGAAATTGCCAGCATATTCGGCTCCAATGGTTATGCCCATACCTTAAGTCTCTATGGAAGCCGTCCCATTTTCCACATGACTGACAGGGATTTGAAGTTCGTTTACGGCTATGATTACCGGAAGCTGACAGATGACATGGATGCCTATAATGGTTTGATGGATTTAGACAAGCATTCCCACAACGTTCATGTCGGGCTGACGGGTTCCCAGAAGGGCTCGGGCATTGCCATCGATTACAGCGCCATGCTCACCTTGGGCAGGCTGGGTATAGATTCCAACACCCTTTACAGTGAAATCGTGAAACGATACAGCGGTACGGAGGGGACTTATACCAAGGCCGAGGCCAGTGTTACGGCGGTTAAGGCTCTGGGGCACAAGGCAGATCTGATGTTGAAGATGGGGGGCCAGCTGGCAGGCAAGAATCTGGACAGCTCCGAGAAGTTCTACCTTGGAGGAGCGCGTGGGGTCCGCGCGTATCCGCAGGGTGAAGCCTCGGGAGACGAGGGCTGGCAGGGTACGGCAGAATTTCGTTATTACACGGATTTGCCGGGACTGATCCTGAGTGCTTATCTGGATGCGGGGCACGTCAGGCTTACCCATGACGGACTGAGCGGCGGACGTACCCTGAAGGGATGGGGCGTCGGGCTTTCCTATTCAAAGCCCAACGACTGGTTTGCACGTCTGGACTACGCAAGGCGCATCGGAGGTTATGAGAACATGAGCGCGGATGCCGCCAGCAAAGGGAGAACCTGGTTCATACTCGGAAAGATTTGGTGATGAGAGGATTTCCCCGATGGATTGTGTCGGGGAAATTTTTTTTCAAAAGAGGATATCTGCGATATACGGCGAATAAATATTCTTGCGTGGGTATTTGGATACCGGAGGGGGTGAGGCAGTTGGGAAGAGGGGCTAAGACAACGTCCCAGGCTGGTCCGCTGTCGTCAATCAAATTGAAGAGCTGCCCCATGTGCGGCAAGACTTTTATTGCCACCCCGGCGCAGCGGGTATGCAGGGACTGCCGTGA
>DOYB01000112.1 GCA_003518745.1 Selenomonas sp.
GGAAATCAACGCCACTATCGAGGAGCTCAACGCCCTGGCCAACCAGATCAACACAATTTCCGAAAACATGTTCAATTAATCATGGATTCCTGATAAAGACAGGATTGATAATGTCATAACGTCAGTCCAAAGGATATCGCTGGATCACGTTCACGAAAATACCCCATACAGCCGGCATGCCAGCATGTATGGGGTATTTTATTCTGCGCAAAAACAGGATTCATGTATAACAATTTCGTCCATTATCCGCTATATAGAGCCCTGCTGTCAAACTTAGCGGCCGATTTTCGACATGAACCGCGGCGCAATCACTCCGGGAGTCCTGCTCCAACGGCAGTCACCTGCGGCACATCCCCCTCGAAGGACACATCCATCTGCACCTCTGTCCGTGGAATCGGCTTTTCTTCCACGCTGTAGTCCTTCGGCTCGGCTTCTCTTGCCCGCGCCTCATCATTCTCTGCCGAAATCTTATCGTCCTCTTTATCGTCCCTCTTGCGGCGATGTTCCGCAAGAGCCGCGGCACTCTTGGCCATAGCGTAGAGGTCTTTATTAAATTCCATAAGTTCCTTCTCATCGGCGGGCGAAACCTTCCTGCCGTGCATAATACGAGAAGCTGTAGCCATAGCACGGGACATCTTGTCGTTTGCTTCTTTCATGGCATCGCTGCTCCGACGTGAATTAGCTGCTTCGTGAAGCAGCATATTGTGCATGGCGACAGCCTGTTTTGCGTTCTGAAGCTGCTTATTGGTGGCAATCAGCTGTTTCTTCACATCATCTGACAGCTCCACCTGCTTGCCATCAATTTCAATATAGCCCTGCTTTACCGCACGGCTGACCATAGCCGAATTGTCAAAGGAAACAGAAAGACGATTGCTATCCCTGTGGCGAAGCACAGTAAATGAGATGCTCTCTTTGTTTTCGCCACTACCGGCGGCCGTAATTTCCGCTTGGCTCATTTCCTGCCCCGCACGAGAAATTTCCACCTTGTCCGTCTGATTGGATGCCCTCTCGGCATTACGGCTGGCCACGAAGACCGCAGCCGCTCCGGCATCGCCCTTGGGAACATATACGGAATCACGCTGAACACGCTCATGCATCGCCTTTGCCGTAGGCTGACCGGCATAAAAGTCCAGCTCCTGTCTGGTGACATTTTTCAAAATACGCATACTCACCACGCTCCGTGATAGATTTTCACACCCCGCCTCATCACTCTATATATCGAAAAATGGTGGAAAAACTTAAATCGTATCACGACACTTCCCAAAATTGAGAGATCCGTCAGCCCCCCATATCCTCCTCATCCCAGTCATCCGGCACCCCTTTGGAAATCAGCACGGGACAATAGGCATGCTTCAGCACATAGCTGGACACGCTGCCCGTGAAGAAGGTCTTGAAGCTGCCCATGCCACGGCTGCCTATGACAATAAGGTCACTTTCCTCTTCCTCAGCCACCCGCACGATGGTCTCGGCAGGGTCGCCAACCTCCACACGGGTATGGGCGCGGACTTTCGCGGGGACTACGTGCATGAGCTCCGCCAGAAACTGAAATGCCCCGATTTTCAGCTCCGCAGGTACTTGACCGCTGAGGCTCACTCTCTCGAAGGCGGAAACATTCTCGTTCAGGTCTGCCACCATCAGGAGAGTAAGCTCCGCCCCTAACAGCCGAGCCAGCTCGATAGCCCGCCCTAATGCCTTGAACGCCTGCCCGGAACCGTCCGTTGGCACCAAAATTCGCTTCACGGAAATCTCGCAGCTGCTTTCGTCCTTCATTGTCCTTCCACCTCCGCTATGTTGTAGAGTTTCTGCTGGCGAACCTCATCCTTGCGAATATCCGCGATAAGCTGTCGTTTGCTGCTGTAGAACTTCAAGCATAACAAAATTGCCACAATGCCGATATAGACAAAGAACGCGCCCATTTCCTTGGAGATGTCCATGAGTCCTGCTCCCCTTGTCACGATGTCCCGCACGAAATGGAACTCCCATGTCAAAGGAAACACATGAGTCACCGCTATCACCCAGTCGGGATAGTGTGTCAAGGGGCCTGTAGGCCCGCCAAAGATGAAGCCCCCCGGGATAAAGAGAATCATGCGGCTGGAGGCGATGCCGGGATTAGCTGCCGTCCAGCCAAAGAGAAGGGAGAGCATCCCCACCGCCATGATGTAAAATGCCTGAATGAAGAGAAACGTCACCAAATGTCCCGAAAATACCATATCTCCCCAAATACGCAAAACTGCCATGCCTACAACGAAGGAAACCATCAGGCAAAAGCCATAGGGTATAATCCGCAAGATGAGATCCCATGGCGTTCCCTCCAGGAGGATCCTGTCCAGTTCATGGGTCAATCGAAGACGGGGAATCATGCCGATGGTGGCAAAGGTGAAGAACATGCTGCCGAAAAAGAACAGGAAGCCCTGTGTCGTGCCGTTGCTGGTAGAGCCTGCCGGATTGAAGAGGTTTCGGACATTGAGGCTCAAGCGGCTGCCGGATGCCCCTCTGGCCGCCGCTGCCTGTGACTGGTCGATGGCAACAATCTCGTTGAGCGCCTCCTTTATCTCCGCGCTCCATGATGTGCTGGTATTGTCGTAAAATACGCCAATCGCCGCATCGCTGTTTGAGTAGCGGTTTTTCTCAAGCCCCTGAGGCAGGTACACCACCGCCACCGCCTGATCTCGGTAGCAGAGGGCTTCCGGATTCACCGCGTTATTTAGTACTGCCGTGACCTTCATGTATTCCGAGGCATTGATTCGGTCGATGATTTCATGGCTGTACCTCGTATTGTCCATGTCGATAACCGTAACTCTGGCATCTTCGGCAAAGTTGTGGCTCATCATAGCGGTGAGCAGAACCGTCACCACCATAGCCACCATGAGGCAGACCTTCTCGTATGGCATTCCCTGTCCTGAAAATAGGAATCTTATCTCATTTTTTAACGAGTTCACGATCGGTCACTCCTATCGTCATACCGGGAATCACGCCCTCCTGCGGGTCGATATATATGCGCACCTGAAAGGCTGAGAGGTCGGACTGCCCCTTTTCCCGTGTCTGCTTGAGGTCTGCGAAGCCCGGCGCCTGTGCCAGCAGACGAATGGTCCCAGGTACCTTTTTCTCTCCGGCAACCGTTATCCCAGTGATTATGTCACCTTCATGTAAATATGCCGCCTGCTCCTCACTCACATAGATATCATAGTAGGCGCGGCTGCTTTCGAGAAGCACCACAGGAGTGGAGGGCGAGACCATTTCCCCCTGCTTTGAGAGCACATTCAAGATTTTTCCGTCCTCCGGCGCATAAAGGGTCAGCCTCTCCTTTGCGACCTCAAGCTCCTTAAGCTGCACCTCAAGCTGCTTTTTCTGCTGGCGCAAAGCTTCCACATCATTAGCCATATTGGCAGCGGATTGACGCTCTGCCTCGATGGTGGGCAGGCTTTGCCCATCCGTCGCCCCGCCCAAAAGTTTTTCCAAAAGCTGCTCCTGCTGAATGACATTGGCTTGAGCCACATCCAAGTTCATGCGCGCATTGTCCACGATGGACTGAGGCACCGCGCCGGCTTCAAGCAGAGTGGTATTTCTCTCAAAGTCCAGCTGAGCGTTTTTAAGCGTTGCCCGAGCCGAGGCCACCGCCGCCTGCTGTTGGTCAATCTGGCGAAGGCTCTGTGTTTCATTTGTGTCGGCACGAAAGAAATTCACCCCCATGGAACCGCTTGTGGAGTTAATCTGCGCATCCAATTGAGCAATCTGTGCCTTTACCTTTTCTATCGCAAGGTCGGTATCCGTGCTGTCAAGCTGCATGATGATGTCGCCCTTCTTCACGAACTGCCCTTCCTTTACAGCCTCGTTCACTAACCGTCCGCTTACGGAATCAAAGGAGAGCTTCACCTGCTCCGCCGTAAGGATGCCGTCCTTGTGCTTTGTGGCCAGAGCCACCGCGTCATTCCCCTCATACATGAGAACCAGCCCTCCGATAATCAAGAGAGCGATAAATACGATGCCCACACGGGCAGGCTTGCTTTTTACAGCCATTTCCCAAACTCCTTCTTTCTGTGCCAATACATTTTATTCTCCCGACAGCTTTTTAAGCAGCCGGCCAAGTTCCCCTTGCTCTTCTTCCGTGAGTTTTCCCATAAGCTCGGTGACACGCAGATAATGCGCGGGAAGAATGTCATCCATAAACTTTCGTCCCTTTTCCGTCAGCATCACGATTTTTCCGCGCCCGTCCTGCTCGTCCGAGCGGATATGCACGAGTTCTTCCCTCTCCATCCGCTGCAGCATGACGCTTACCGTCGCCTTTGTCACCCCCACCTTGGAGGC
>DOYB01000118.1 GCA_003518745.1 Selenomonas sp.
AAAAATTCTCATAATATTTCCTGCCGCCTAATCAACAGATTAAACAAATCATCTTCCCTTTAAGGCGCCCCCATAGGGAACCCTGAGAAGTAAGAAGGATATAATCATTCAATGTCGAACTATCTAAGATGTGATACATGGGAAAGGAGGATTTGCAAAAATGAAGAAGCTAACAGCCATATTTACAGTGTTGCTGCTCTTTGCCATGACGCTTCCGGCAATGGCAGTATCCGCGGTCAGCAGGGACGGGTACTACAAGGGAATCAAGCTCTGCGGAAAGGTCAAGGTCGTTGAGAATTTTGGCGACATCAAGGTCAAGGTTGTGAATTCCTTTCCGGATTTGAAGGTCAAAGTCGTGGAGTCTTTTCCCGATGATATAGGCGAATGGAAATTCGTGGAACACGGGGAGGATTTCACCATCCAATTCGTGGACAGCTTTCCGGATATCAAGATAAAGTACGTTAACGCGTTTCCCGGGGTAAATTGATTTCTTGATATCGGATGCTCATTTTAGATAGGATTTGCCTGCTATGCACCCGCTTAATGTGGGTGCATACTTTTGGAAGATGAAGTTTAGCGCTGTAATGTGAATAGTCAACTGTGACTGGTTTAGAGGGGAGAAGCTGATGGAAGGATTGAATTTCGCGGTGGGGGAGAGATTTCCGCTGCCTATACAGGTTATGGGGGACGGTGGCATGCTGCAGGCTGACGTGAATGGCATAATGTTCATTCTGCAGCTTTCTAAGGCCGATATAATAGCCGTTGAGGCATTTCGTACGGGAAAGATGGAACTGGCTCTTTATGAGCAGGACGGATTGCTTTTCTTTCTGTATCGCATAGACGGAATTTTCAAGGAGGGCTGGGGGGATGCTCCCTTGGGGCTTCATATGCTGAAAAAGGAGCAATGGCCAACGGAAAGGAGCTTGGCAGACCCTACGCTCCATCTTTATTTGGTGGACACCAATCTTCAGATAATCCTTTCCCTGCGGCAGGCAGCTATGAATGAAGTGTTTTTTTCAAAGCTGAAGGATAACATTCGACTGCAGATGGAAAAGCCTATGACCGGAAGGGAATTTTCCGAGGCTGTTCGCGGTATATGGGGCTCTTTGACTCCCCAGCAGATGAGGGAAAAAGCCATTGCCGTTCAGGAGGTACCGCTGGAAATAGTTAAACCGGGGATAGTACATTGAAACGGAGGATTATCCCTGCCTTGCATAAATCGTGTAATTCGTGTAAAATCTATCTGTTAGGGCGGTATCAACATGCCGTCTGAGTGATAAGAGGTCTCCGGCAAAAGGAGGATACCCCATGGCGGGAAGTTTGGGTTTTTTGGGGCCTGCTGGCACCCACAGCGAGGCTGCGGCTCACTATCTGGATCAGCTTTTGGGATTGGAGCGCGGCTATTTGGAATATGGGGAGATTGATGAGGCTTTGGGCGCTGTTGAGTCAGGCGCGGTGGATGCGTGTCTTGTTCCGGTGGAGAACTCACTGGAGGGAGCTGTGAACATCACTCTTGACACCCTGGCGCGCAGCGACAGTCTTGAAGTGGCTAGGGAGCTTGTATGGCCCGTGCATAATTTCTTGATGGGAAAAGGCGGTCATTCGGATATAAAGAGGGTATTGTCCCACGTACAGCCACTTTCACAGTGCCGTAGGTTCCTGAAGGAAAACTATCCCGAGGCTGAGCTGGTGAAGGTGTCCAGCACCGCAAGGGCAGCGGAGATGGTAGCAGATGAGCCCGCGGCTTCAGGCTGGGCAGCCATTTGCCCGAAGAGAGCCGGCGAGCTCCATGGCTTGAAGCTCCTGGCATCTGAGATACAGGACAATATGGCAAACTGCACCAGATTCTTCGAAGTGCGCAGGAGGGGTGGAGCGCCGCCTCCCAAAACCGATAAGATGCTGATCATATGTCAGATTGATGGTAAACGCGCGGGCAGTCTTTGCAAGGTGCTTGAGGAATTTGCCTGCCGCGGCGTGAATATGACTCGTATCGAGTCACGGCCCGCAAGGACGGAGCTTGGTGCCTACATATTCTTTTTCGATCTGGAAACAGACGCGCCTCCAGAGGTAATCGCGGAGTCTGTTGCTGCCGTCAAGAAGCGGAGCATTTGGCTCAGGAATCTTGGGGCATTTCCCCTTTACGAAGTTAGGAGCTGATTTTCATGGTAATCATAATGAATCCCGACGCATCATCTGACAATATAAGGGATGTCATTGAAGCAATACAGGCTGCCGGACTTGAAGCTAAGGTCATGGAGGGAGCCAAGCAGAAAATCGTTGGTGTCATCGGAGATAAGACACGGCTTGCGGCTGTACCCATAGATGTTATGGATGGCGTTGAAAAGAGCGTGTCCATCTCCAGAAGCTATAAGCTGGCCAGCCGTGAATTTCATCCTTTGCCCACCCATGTAATCGTGGGGGATGTGGAAATCGGCGGGGATGTTCCGGTGGTTATGGCAGGCCCTTGCGCTGTGGAGTCAAGGGAGCAGCTTTTTGAGGCAGCGGACATCGTGGCCGCGGCAGGAGCGCAGTTCCTGCGGGGAGGTGCCTATAAGCCCCGTACATCTCCCTATTCCTTTCAGGGATTGGAGGATCAAGGCCTGAAATATCTGGCTGAGGCAAGGGAACGCACCGGGCTGAGAATTGTTACAGAGGTTACGGTGGTGGAGGCTGTTGAACGTGTGGCGGAGTACGCGGACATGCTTCAGATTGGCGCCAGGAACATGCAGAACTTCGGCCTTTTGAAAGAGGTAGGACGCTGCGGCAAGCCGGTACTTTTGAAAAGGGGCCTGGCGGCTACCATTGATGAGTGGCTCAACGCGGCGGAGTATATCATGAATGAGGGAAACCCCGATGTTGTACTCTGTGAGCGTGGGATACGCACATACGAAACATATACAAGGAATACTTTGGATTTGAGCGCGGTCGCGGCCGTAAAGCATCTTTCCCATTTGCCGATAATCGTGGACCCGAGTCATGGCACGGGAAAATGGCGCATGGTAAAGCCCATGGCTTACGCGGCAATCGCCGCCGGCGCTGACGGTCTTATGATGGAGGTTCATCCGAATCCGGCTAAAGCTCTTTCCGACGGGCCTCAGTCTTTGACTCCTTCCCATTATCAGGAAATTATGGAAGACGTATTCAAGCTGTCTAAGTTCATGAAGAGCAGCATGTCGGAATATACTTTTTAGATGAGGTGAGAAAGTGGATTTTGGTCAAGGAAAGGTAGTGCCCATCAGGCTGGCGCACGAAATGAAAAACTCCTATATTGACTATGCCATGAGTGTTATCGTGGCTAGGGCCCTGCCGGACGTACGTGACGGCTTGAAGCCTGTGCATCGCAGGATTCTCTATGCCATGCAGGAAGCAGGAATGGGGTCCGGCAAGCCCTATAAGAAATCGGCCCGTATCGTCGGTGAAGTGCTTGGTAAATATCATCCACACGGCGATAGCTCTGTTTACGATGCTATTGTCCGAATGGCTCAGGATTTTTCCATGCGTTATCTTTTGGCGGATGGTCACGGAAACTTTGGTTCTGTGGATGGAGATCCCGCCGCTGCCATGCGTTATACAGAGGTCCGTATGTCCAAGATTTCCGAGCTTATGCTGCAGGATATCGATAAGGAGACAGTGGACTTCGTACCCAACTATGATGAGTCCTTGCAGGAGCCATCAGTGCTCCCGGCAAAGTTCCCACAGCTCCTTGTAAACGGCACATCAGGGATCGCGGTGGGTATGGCCACCAATATTCCTCCCCATAATATGAGGGAGGTCATTGACGGCACGCTGATGCTCATAGACAATCCGGATGCTACCATTGACGAGCTGATGACTGTCATCAAGGGACCTGATTTCCCAACAGCGGGACAGATTCTGGGACAAAACGGTATCCGCGATGCCTACATGAAGGGGCGGGGCGTTATTAAGATGCGGGCTCTTGCCCGTATAGAGACCCAGTCCAACGGCAAGCCGAGGATTATAGTGACAGAGCTTCCCTATCAGGTGAACAAGGCAAGGCTCATTGAGAAGATTGCTGAGCTTGTGCGGGAGAAGTCCATTGACGGTATTACGGATCTCAGGGATGAGTCTGACCGTAACGGAATGCGCATTGTCATTGAATTGCGTCGGGATTCGAACCCTAACGTTATACTGAATCAGTTGTACAAGCACACACAGCTTCAGGAGAGCTTCGGCGTCATCATGCTGGCGCTTGTGGATGGCAGCCCCAAGGTGCTGAACCTCAAAGAGGTACTGCATTACTATATAATGCATCAGGAGGAGGTCATTACCCGCCGTACCAGATATGAACTGGCAAAGGCAGAGGCCCGTGCTCACATCTTGGAGGGCTTGACCATAGCCCTGGACAATCTGGACGCGGTCATAACTACCATCAGGGAAAGCAAAACGACGGAAATCGCAAAGAATGCTTTGATGGAGGGCTTTAAGCTCACGGACAAGCAGGCTCAGGCAATATTGGATCTTCGTCTGCAGCGGCTCACCGGTTTGGAGCGGGAAAAGATTGTAGAGGAATATCAGGACACGTTAAAGGCCATTGAGGAGTATAAGGCTATTCTGGCAGATGAATGGCGTATTCTTCAGATAGTCAAGGACGAGCTTAAAGAGGTTCGTGAGAAGTTCGGAGATGACCGCCGCACGGAGATTACCGTGGACAGCTCTGAAATAGACGTGGAGGATCTCATTGCTGATGAGGACGTGGTCATTACCCTTACACACGGCGGATATATAAAGCGCATTTCCCTTGACACCTATCGCAAGCAGAAGCGAGGCGGACGGGGCGTGACCGGCATGGGTACCAAGGAGTCGGATTTTGTTGAGAATCTCCTGATTACCACGACCCATCACACCATACTGTTCTTTACGAACCGTGGGCGTGTGTACTACCTTAAGGCATACGAAATCGCGGAATCCAGCCGTCAGGCAAAGGGCACCGCGATCATCAACCTGCTGCAGCTTGCGGCAGGGGAGAAGATAACCGCGGTAATACAGGTGAAAAAGTTCGATCCCGAAAGGTATCTCTTCATGGCCACACGAAAGGGCATAGTCAAGAAGACCCAGCTTTCAGAGTTCAGCTCCATGAGAAAGGGCGGGCTCATCGCCGTAACCCTGGACGATGATGACGATCTCATAGGGGTCAAGTTTACGGATGGCGAAAGCTATCTCATGCTTGGAACCCGCAACGGTATTTCCATCGCATTCTCCGAGGATGATGTCAGAGCCATGGGCCGTACGGCTCGCGGCGTAAGGGGCATTTCCCTGAAGGATGGGGACGAGGTCGTGGGCATGGACATTCTCACCAGGAACGCGGATGTTCTTACTGTTACCGAAGGAGGCTATGGCAAGCGCACGGCCACCTCCGAGTACCGCTCCCAGACTCGCGGCGGCAGAGGTCTTATCAACATGAAGGTAACGGAGAAGACCGGAAATGTTATCGGCCTCAAGGTGGTTCATGACGATCAGGAGCTCATGCTGATAACCACAGAGGGAATCGTGATTCGTACAAATGTTTCGGATATCTCTGTAATAGGCAGGAACACGCAGGGTGTCATGCTTATGAAGACAGATACGAATGACAAGGTTGCCTCTATGGCGATTATTGAACAGAAAAGCGAATGACAAAAACCCCATCCTCGGATTGAGAGGATGGGGTTAAAATATGCCGATACGATGTTTATCAGAAGGCAGCAACAATGGCGCCCTTGTAATTGTCCTCTATGAATTTCTTTACATGGTCAGACTTCAAAGCCTTTATAAGAGCCTTGATTTCGGGACGATTCTCGTCACCCTCACGAATAGCGATGATGTTCACATAGGGTGAGGTACGATCCTCCATGAAAAGGGCATCCCTTGTGGGAACCAGGTTAACCTGCATGGCGTAATTGGTGTTGATGACAGCGGCGTCAACGTCCTCCAGGGTACGGGGAACCTGCGCTGCCTCAACCTCACGGAACTGGAAGTTCATGGGGTTTTTCTCGATATCCTGTACGGTTGCCTTTTCTCCAATGTTGTTCTTCAGCTTCAGCAGCCCTGCCTTCTCCAAGAGCAGGAGTGCTCGTCCGCCATTGGTGGGATCGTTGGGAATCGCGATGGAGGCACCATCAGGCAGCGCCTTCAGGTCGGTAAACTTCTTGGAATAGATTCCCATGGGCTCTACATGGATTCCGGCCGCATTCTTCAACTTGAGTTCCTTGTGTTCATCAATGAAGTTCTTGAGATAGGGCTCATGCTGGAAGAAGTTCGCGTCCAATTCCTTGTCATTGAGGGCAAGGTTTGGCTGAACATAGTCGTTGAATTCAATTATTTCCAGACGGAAGCCCTCCTTTTCAAGATCAGGCTTGATAGTCTCAAGGATTTCCGCGTGGGGAACCGGCGTAGCACCGACCTTGATGGTATTTGAGCCTGAGGATCCGTTAGTGCCGGACTGGCTTCCGCACCCCGCGAAGGCGCACAGGGAAAGAGTCAGGCATGCAATGATCGCAAAGATTTTTTTCATATTGAATCATCCTCCTATGAAATGAATCATAACAACACCTAACACTATAGCATATTTCAGGTTAAATGCATATGAAAATTTTATAGTTTCTATGCTACCACAAGATGATTTATTGTTGTATGATAGAGATGGTGTAATCTTGACATTAGGAAAAGGGAGTTGCTGTTTATGGGTCAGCCTCAGGCGTTGAGGGATTGTGGTATACTGGTCATGATGTGTCTGGTATTGCTCTTTTTTGGCAGTGGAAGCATCCCCATCACGGATCCTACGGAATCCAACTATGTTTTGACGGCAAAGGAAATGGTGATGTCAGGGGAGTATGTATCCCCAAGGATATATGGTGTTGACTGGTATGACAAGCCAATCATGTTTTACTGGGAGCTTATCGCGGCCTTCAAGCTGTTCGGTATAAGCGATGGGGCAGCCCGATTTTTCCCGGCAGTGATGGGAACTCTTAGTGTATTGGGGACATATTTCTTCGGCAGCTGGCTCTATGATAGGAAGCGTGGTCTGACAGCGGGGATAATCCTTTTGACCTCTTTGGAATTTTGGTATATAGGTCATGCGGTGATTACTGATATGACGCTGTTTCTTTCCATGTCAGCAGCTTTGTGCCTGTTTTATGCCGGGTACCGCAGGAAGCAGCCGAAGTTATATTATTTTGCCTATGCAGCATCAGCCATCGCGGTGCTGACAAAGGGACCGATAGGGCTGGCCCTGCCCGGTCTGATAATTCTGCTGTTCCTTGGCTGGCAGAGGGATTTTTCCAGGCTTTTGAAGATGCGGATAGGTACGGGCATGCTGCTCTTTACTGCCATAATATCAGTCTGGTATCTTCCAATGTTTGTCATGCATGGATGGGACTTCATAAACACCTTCTTCGGTGT
>DOYB01000130.1 GCA_003518745.1 Selenomonas sp.
GGACGCCATTTCGTCCAAAACCCGCCTTGCCACACGTGGATTCCATACAATGTGGTTCCAAACGGGCTCTATGGCAAAGAGCACGCCCAAGCGTTCCGCCGCCTCAAGCACCGGCTCCATCCCCCGCAGGAAGGACTGAAGCGCTGTTTCCGTGTGGCAGTTCGGTTCATAACGATACTCTTCATTTGGAGCCCCCGTTTCCGTCCCCACAACGGAACAGTTCAAGGATATTGCCATGCGCAAATGGGCAATGTAAAGCTCCTGCAAATCCCGCACCGCTTTAGGATCAGGATGGGCAAGGTTTTTATAGCAGCCCAGCACGGCAACATCCACCCCATGAGCGGAAAATATACCGCGAATGTGCTTCCCAAGACCGGCACTCAAGGTTCCGGGTACCATCTTAAAACCGGGAATCGTCTTGGAGAGAGCCAGATGAACACAGGAAAAGCCTTGCTCCCGCGCCCATGCCGCCCGTTCCTCCAAAGACCCCTCCTTCATATCATGGAGCCGTATTCCAAGCTGCAGCAATGTCGTCATTCCTTTCAAAACTGATTCTTCGTAACATCTGCCTGATTCACATTCTCAAAGGACAGATTCTCAACATCCGTGATGATCCACGGTTTTCCGCCGGAGATGGCTATGTTCTTGAAGGAAATGTTATAGTGCTTCGCGTCAGGCGCGCCCACAATTTCAATGGTGCTTTTCCCTGTGCCCTCCACCGTGCAATCCTCAACGAGCACATCGTGGAAATAAGCCGGTTTCGTTGCCTTCGGGAAATTGGTTTTCTGATTCGGGTCACTATAGCCTGTGGTAGCGATAAAGAAATTCTTCTCTATGTTGCGCGCCGCGTTGTTGCGGAAGTGAATATTCCTCGCTCCGCCGCCATTGGCCGCGTTGCTCTTCATGCGAAGTCCCACTTCCGTTCCGTCCATGACATTGTCCTCCGCCAGCAAATCCTGTATGAAGGCTGCGGTGTGGCTGCCCAGAACCACGGCGCCATGGCCATGATGGAAGGAATTATTGAATATCCAGATACCCTGGGTAGGAGCGTCCTTCTGTCCTTCCGCGCCCTGTCCCGCGGCAAAATTCACACAGTCATCCCCTGTATTGAAGACGCTGTCATAGACCTTCAAGCCTTTTCCATGGGCAAATTCTATACCATCGCCGTTGTTGCAATTATAGGTCAGGAATTTTGTGTTTTCCACTACCACATCATCACAGTGGGAGGCAATGAGGGTATGATTCGCCGGGTTACGGAAGGTGATGCCGGATACCAGAACATGATCTATGCCCTGAAGCAGCATCATGCTGGAACGGCGCTGATAAGCCTGATCTTCGTTGAGCCCCTTGTTCTTATCCAGCCAATCCACCTGATTCCAAGCCAGAATGCCGATGTTAGATACGTGTGTCGCCGGCAGCGGTTCACCCTTCTTCGCCTTTGTGCGGTAAAGATAGTTGCCGTCATCCCCCTGTTTCCATCCGTTGCCGTCAATAGTGCCTTCACCTATGATACGCAGATTCTGCATCTTCTTGTCGCCCTCTTTGTATTTTGTACTGAAGAGAGCATAGAAACGCTCCTGCGCGATATATGGATAAAGCTTATAGCCATACTCATAGGCACTTGGATCTTCCGTTGCCAGAATGACAGCATCCTTCTGAAGTTCCAAGGTCATATCCCCATGAAGCCAAATCAAGCCGGTCTTGTACACTCCCGGCGGAACTACCACGGTTCCTCCCGGCGGGCACTGATCCACAGCCTTTTGGATAGCGCTTGTGTTCAAAGTCGTACCGTCACCCACCGCGCCGCAGGTCGTAATGTCGATTTTCTTTGCTGTGGCCTGCGCCACACTGCTTACCTGATTACTGTCTCCCGATTCCTCGCCCTTGGCATCCACTGCCCGCACGACGAAGCTGTGCTTGCTCCCCGGAGTGAGTCCGGTGACCCTGTACATATGCTCCAGGACCTTCTGGGCGTTCGGAGACTTCTCATAGAAAGCGCGCAGCTCCTGCTTTGCCTGGGAGTTAAGGTCTTGTTCCGTCTTGGCTACGAGCTTTCCGTCCATGTAGACTCGATATCCGACCACGTCATCCCCCTTGGCAGGACGGTCCCACACAAGAGTCATCCCGTTTTCCGTAGCCGTGAGTCCCGGAACGGCCAGTCCCGTAGGAGCAGCCGGCTTCGCAAGGGCAGTGGAGCTTATCATCATACAAACAGCAGCGGCCAAAGCAGCCAATTTTTTCGTCTTAGTAAGTCTCATTGGTCTTCTCCTATTCCTCCGTACACCGATATGCTCCACGAAAAACGTGGAGCATATCGATAATCACACTCACAGAACGATTTTTATTGTCAAAGATTTTCTCAGAGCCGCTCGTATTCTGCCGCGGCAAGGATGAATGGGCCAAGGCCCTTAGGCTCATTTGTCACGATGGGCTCGCTGATGTAGTAGGCGAAGGAGCCGTCTCTCTCACCGTAGGCTGAGGTTGGCTTGCCGCCGAGGCCTGCCACAAAGCAAATCTTGTTAAGGCAGATGGTGCCCATAGGAGTCTCCGTAATGAACTCATCCAAAAGTCCCTGATAGGATTTCTTGGCAAATTCCCTCATGCTCTCCGGGAGCCATCCCATGCGCACGCCCTTAAAGAGCGCATAAGCTATCATTGAAGAACCGGAAGCTTCCACGTAGTTGCCCTTGCGGTCGCCGCAGTCCAGAACCTGATACCAAACGTGGGATGTGGGACTTGCTACCTTCAAAAGCGCTTCCATAGTCTCATTCAGAATCTTGATGAGCTCGGGCTTGTACTGGTTGTCATCGGGAAGCTCTGCCAGCGTATCCACCAAAGCCATGCAGTACCAGCCCATGGAACGGCTCCAGAAATGCTTGGAAAGTCCTGTCACCTTGTCTGCCCACGGCTGCTGTCTGGCATCATCATAAGCGTGATAGAGAAGTCCCGTCTTTTCGTCCAAGGTATGCTTGCGGGCAATTATGAACTGCTTGGCAATATCGTCGTATTCCTTGCTGTCCTTGGTGAACTCGCTGACGTATTTAGCGTAGAAGGTCGCTCCCATGTAGAGGCCGTCAAGCCAGATCTGCTCAGGATAGATTTCCTTGTGCCAGAACACGCCTTCCTTAGTGCGGGGATGGTGTTCAATCTGGCTGCGCAGAAGTTCAAGAGCCTTCTTGTACTTCTCCTCATGGGTTTCTTGATAAATGGTAAGCAGGATCTTGCCGTTGTTCAGATGATCGATATTGTATTCCTTGACATCGTAGCCGCGTATGCTCCCGTCCTCCTGAACGAAGGTATCCATGCATTCCTTCACGTAGTCGAAGTACTTTCTCTCTCCGGTCTGCCGCCACACTTCGGCAATTCCATCAAGAGTAAGTCCGAACTCATAGGCCCAATAACTGGTCAAATCTGTTTTCCTCTGAATAACGGAATCTGCCATCCACTGCGAATACTTCTTCATACCGTTGCCTCCTTTTTCTACGCTAAAAACATACTTTACATATACTGCGTCATCAATCTTTGACGCGCATCAAATCGTTGTGTCCGAAGCACTGCTCGTACTTCCATCCGGTGAGAGCCTCAACTGCCTCACGGGTCTCAGGAGTAACATCCTCCATCTTGCCGCCTTCACGAATGCGATGAACTTCATCCACCAGCAGCTTATGGGACTCCTTGGTGAGCTTCAGGTTACGGGATACGAGGAATACGATAACACAGAGAACGATAGGAACCACGATGGTCATGAAGAGAACACCGTCAATCGCGGTAGCAGTCTGCTGACCGGCACCTTTTTCAAAGCCGAAAGCTGCCAGACCGACACCCAGTAGGAAGCCTTCCATTGCAGATGCCAGCTTGGAAAGGAGGCCGTTGACGCCGGTGAAGATACCCTCACGGCGCTCCATGGTCACAGCCTCATCAATATCCGCCATGAAGGGAAGCTGGAACACGGGAATGTAATCCGCTCCGGCCTTACCAACATTGTTGATGATGGCAAGAATCGTCAGCCAGACAATAACCGTTTCCTCTTCCATGCCGCCTGCTGTTTTCTGGAACAGGAAGTAGTAGCCGATCAAGGAAAGCGTCACAATGACGAAGACCACACGGAAGGCGAAGGGGCCGCCCCTTCTGTAGCAAAGGGTGATAAAGAGCGCCAATGCCGCAAAGGAAACCAATGTAGCAAAACTTGTAATAACGGAGGTCGCGCTCATTGAGAGGGACAACGCGTAGACAACATAGTAGGTGAATATGCCGGCCGCCAGATTCTTGTAGATACCGATGAAGAGCATCATTCCGGCGTGAAGACGGAAAGCGCGGATACGCATTGAAGCAAAGATATCGTTGAACAGTTTCCTGAGTACGTGACCGACGGAGCCAAGCTCTTCGGTATAGTGAATGTCCTCGGGAGCACGCTCGAAGGTGAGGAAGTACATAGCCACAAGGGACAGGGCAACTACGATGGCATATGCGAGACCTGTGTAGAAGAAAGCATCGATATTGCCTTCACCGAACTGCTGGAAGAAGAAGGCAGGGAAGAGAAGAGCGATGGTGCTGGCAAAGGTTCCGCAGTACTGCTTGGCGGAAACCAGCTTCGTCTTTTCCGCGGCAATCTGGGTCATCTCAGCAGGAAGGGTAGGTCCGGGAACCATAACGCTGGTGAAAACAACCTCATAGAATATATTGGCAACCACATAGAATTCAAAGCTGTGGCCCGGTGTCCAAAGAATCGGGTAGGTAATGAGTACTAACGGAATCGCGGTCAAGATGAAGAATTTGCGTCGTCCAAAACGCTTTCCAAGTTTTGTTCTGCCAAAGTTATCACTGATATAGCCCATAACAGGGTTTCCGACAGCGTCTATACATCTGGCAATAGTAAAAATCAATCCGGCCTGTACCGCGGGAATATCGCAGTACATAGTGTAAAACAGCATCAGGAATGCGGAACTGAGGGCCTGGGTGCCTCCGCCCAGGAAGTTCAGGCAGGCGTAGCCAATCACATTCCACCAGGTAACTTTTCTTGCTTTTCGTTCTCCCATTTTTATCCTCTCCTATTGTTATGCCTTTAGGATCTGCCCCTCGGCTCCTATGTCAATCTTCTGATCCGGCTGCTTTCTGCCATTTACGGTAACATTCTCATACGCGAGGGATTTGATGTTTGCCAATACGGCCTCTCCCTTGACCCCCTCCAGTTTCATATCCCGGAACGTTACGTTCTCGATGGGGGCATCCTCAAATCCTTTCAGGTAAAAAGCGTATTTCGCGTCAATGCTGCCGCCCTCCGCGGTACGGAAGCCGTCAATGGTTATATTCGCCAGCCTCGGAAGATAATCCCCATGGTGTCCTTCTTCATAGAAGAAATCCGCGTGAACCACTGCCAGTCGAGCTTTATTGACAACGCTGTCCTTCACATACACGTTTTCGAGAATTCCGCCCCTCATGGCATTAGTCTTGAACCTAATGGGATAGTCCAGATTGGGGCTGTCAAAATGGTTACCCATCGCATAGACATCGTGAACGCCTCCGGAAATCTCGCTGCCAATGGTCACTCCGCCATGACCGTTAGCGAACTTGTTGTTACGGATAATGACATTTTCCGTTGGCACCCCGATACGCCGTCCGTCTCCGTTTCGTCCGGATTTTATCGCTATGCAGTCATCACCTGTCAGGAAGAAACAATCTTCAATGAGCACATCCTTCGTGGATTCAGGATCAATTCCATCGTTGTTGTAAAGATCCGTTTCTATGTGGATTCCCTTGACCCAGACATTCTCGCAAAGAACCGGATTTATCTCCCAGAAGGGGGAGTTTTCGATGTGTACTCCCTCGATACGAATATTTCTGGAATTGTAGAACTGGATGAAAGGGGGGCGCAGGGTCGATGTCTTATCATCGAAAACCCTGTCTTCAACGGGAACATCATTTTCACCCGCGCTGAACAGGCGTTGGCGCTGAATCTCCTGATCCGTCTCACCGAAATAACCGAACTTCCATGGCATCCAGTTGAATTCATCCGCCATACCATCCAATGTTCCCTCGCCGGTCACCGCGATGTTTTCCACTCCATTGGCATACAGGAAAGGAGAAAAGTTCATGCACTCTACTCCCTCCCACCGGCTGAGCCTCAGTGGATAGAACACGTTGCTCTTGTTCCTGATGAAGGAAAGCCTTGCGCCTTCACTCAAATGCAATTCCACATTTGACTTAAGCTCCAGCGCTCCGGTGCACCAGTTGCCCTCCGGGATTTCCACCCTTCCGCCTCCTGCTGCCGCCACCTCATCGATGGCGGCTTGAATGACTTTCCCGTAGAACGTAACCTTGCGGCGCTTCTCCACCAGTTTCTTACTGCGGTATGCCTCATCCTGTTTCAGCTCAGCTTTGCTGCCCTTGTAAGGACCTTCGGGGTGTTCGTAGTAGATTTCCTCGACTTCCTCAGCAAGAGGCAGGTATTTTTTCTCATCTATCCGGCAAACCGTCTCGCCCACATGTGCCGGCATGGCGTGAATACGCGCCAGTATCCCATCATAGCGATCCTGATCCCATTCAAACATTTAAAACCAAGTCCCCTTTCACCGCTTTACCACATGGCTGTTATTTCATGTTCTTGATTTGCTGAACCAGATCGTTGACGGGTTTGCCATATTTCTCATAAACCGGCTGTACAGCTTCCACAAACTTCGCCATTTCGGTATCCGAAAGCTTGGTTGCCACAGTTCCGTTGTCCATAACCTTCTTCTCGGATTCCTTCTCACGTTTAGCCCAAAGCTCGCGCTCATACTTTGCCGATTCTACGGCGCACATTCTGAGTATCTGCTGATCCGTAGGACTTAACTTGTCCATGGTCTTCTTGGAAATGATCTGAAGCTCCGGTATGCGGGAATGTCCGTCAAGGCAGTAATACTTCGCTACTTTGTAGTGGTTCATAGCCTCGTAGGAGGGCCAGCTGTTCTCAGCTCCGTCAATAGTTCCCGACTCAAGCCCCGCATAAACGTCTCCGTAGGTCATTGGAATCGGATTCGCTCCCAGTGCCTTCACCAGATCCTCCATCATGGGAGAGTTCTGTACGCGGATGTTCAGCCCCTTCATATCCTCCAGACTCTTGATTTCCTTCTTGGAAGTGTAGAAATTACGTGCTCCCGAATCATACCAGGAAAGGCCTATGATTCCGGCAGGCTCCATCTTATGGAGGAACGCTTCGCCGATTTCGCTGTCAAGCACCTTCCACATGTGATCGCTGTCCCTATACAGATAAGGCAGCTGCAGCGCTTCATAGTCACGTGTTATTCCCGAAAGTACCGAGATACTGACGCGGCTCATATCAACAGTTCCATACATGACCTGTTTGACCACGGCTTCCTCGCTGCTGAGCTTCGCGTTGTCATAAACATCGACGACGATACGGCCATGCGTGCCTTCCTTAACAAGCTCCGCGAATTTCTTCGCCGCCTGTGTCGTAGGGTAATCCCCCGTTTGGTTTTCCGCGTAACGAAGAACTATTGTTTCACCCTCATCTTCCTGAACTGCGCGCTCACTTTGATGGCCGCAACCGGAAAGACCCGCTACGCTGGCTATCGCCAACGCCGCAACAAGCTTCTTTAGACCTTTAAACATTGTACCAACCCTCTTCCCTTTCTGCTTCCTAATAACTCCATACATAACTCATACAATTCCAATCGGCTGTCGCTAGAATCTCGACTTGTTATATATTATTTTATTCGTATTTGTTCCTAGTGTAAATGTATTTATCGCAGTTTTAGTTGTGTTTATCCACTATTTATTGGAAATTTTGGTATAAAAAAATTGTGTTTATCCCTTATAAATGCCTTATAACACAAATTATTTTACGATTGTGTATTATTTTCTTCTTGCTATGAAAACTTAGTGAGCATTAGTCCCTTTAGGGATGCAAAACACCATTTTGCACGGAGTTTGCTATGAAATCTTCACAAAACATGTGATTAACACCAAAATCAAACTGCCCCCAAAAAGTCGTTGAAATAGGCCCGTACTCAAGAAATTTATCTTCAAAGCTCAAAAAAATAAGGCTTCTTTCGAAGCCCAAATTACAAACCTATGTTTCAAAATCATTAGCTTAATGGCATTGATATCACACTTCAATTTCCAGATTTCTTTCAATGTACATCTCTTCCCAAGAACATTTGCAGTAGATTCATTTGCACTTCAAAATTCTTTCGGCTATTCTTCGCATTTGTGTCTAAAATCAACCCGCAGAAAAACGAAAGCAATGCTGATAACATCAAAAAGCCACTTACAAGCAAAGTAGGAATTCTTGGAACCAATCCTGTCCGCAGATACTCATAAAAAACAGGAGTAAATAAAAGAATTGAAACCAAACCAAGAACCAAAGCTACAATACCAAAGAAGTGCAACGGCTTATAATAACGGTAAAGATTAAAAATTGTCAGAAGTACTTTCGCTCCATCCGTATAGGTGTTTAGCTTACTCACACTACCCTCTGGACGATCACGATAAGTAACAGGTATGCTATGAAGCAATAGATTCTTATCCAAAGCGTGAATAGTCATTTCTGTTTCAATTTCAAACCCATGTGATAAAATTGGAAAACTTTTCGCGAACAACGGACTGAACGCACGATATCCCGTCATGACATCAACAACAGGTTCTCTTTTCGTATTCCTCCATAAGACATTGATGCATTTACGCACCAGCACATTACCAAAGCTATGAAAGAGACGCTTATTTTCCTCAAAGTATGTAGACGAAAGCCTGTCTCCTATTACCATATCTGCCTTTCCCTGTAGAACAAAATCACACATCTTTCTTGCGTACTCCGCAGGATAAGTATCGTCTCCATCAACCATCAGGTAGCAATCAGCTTCAATTTCTCTAAACATCGAACGAATGACATTGCCTTTGCCCTGGCGATATTCATATCTAACCACTGCACCAGCTTGGCGTGCAATTTCATCGGTTCCATCTTTACTGTTATTATCATAAACATAAATCGTCGCTTCCGGTAATTCCATTTTGTAATCTTGAACCACCTTACCTATGGTTTGTGATTCATTATAACAAGGAATCAGAACAGCAATCCTATCTTCTAACATGTTCGTTACCCCTTCAATCATTTGAATTATAACGCCATTGTTCAAATTTTGCCGAAGGCAACATCTTCCAATCAGCGTTTTCCCACAGGGACTAACTTCGTGTCGCAACGAGGCGAGAGATATGCTCACCGCCAAGCTTTCCCATGTCCTCGCCCCCTCAGTGCAGATCCTTTCAAAATGATTGTAATATATCGGGCTTGATGGGTCAATAGATTTCGCGTCTCGGCTTGACTTGCTAAGATTTTACAGCAAAAAAGCAGCCCGAAGGCTGCTCATGGTTAAATCTTTTCTCCGCCGATTCTGAAGTGCATTATACCCTTGTCATCCACATAGCTTAGATGATGTATGAACCATCTGGCGATGTATCCGGTCACAACAGCCGAAATAAGAGTTCCCTCCCGGACACCTTCAATGGATGGAAGGTACAGCAGGCACAGGGTCACTCCCGTCAGAACAAAGGAGCAATCAAAGACTGTCTTCACCTTTCCGAAGTCAAAATGGAAGGTCTGGGTTATGGCATAGACGATTCCCTCTCCGGAAAGCATAAGCACGTTCGCTATGACCTGCATAGCCACCCCAAAGGCTATAAGTGTTGTGCCTATCAAAAGAAGTGCCATTTTCCATACATAATCCGTCGGCATTACATCCGCGAACAATGCCATGAAGAAATCTATGAAGGACGCCACAATCACATTAACAGGAGCCTGCAGGAACTGGACCTTGTGAAACTTCCTGCCAAGCAGTACGATCTGCCCCAGCAGGAACAAAATATTTACCGCCAGTGTAGTCTGCCCAAAGGTAAGGGGCATTATCAGGCTCAGCGCGTAGGGGACGCTTGAGATTGGCGAGGTCCCGAGCTGGCCCTTCACCACCAAAGCGATCCCCGCAGTCTGAGCCACGATACCGAAAAAGAAGATACCATATCGCTGAAATAACGTCATCGCAACACTGCATCTGCCAAATTATTTATGGAGCTGCTACAGTACCTCCCATCCTCATTTCATGTTTCAGCTTACTTTTTGTCGATTCCGAAATAGCGAACCGCATTCTTATAGCAAATACCCTCCACAATCTTCTGCAGGGACTTCTCATTGGCCGGATACTGACCAAGCTCAACCCACTCGCCAATCAAGTTGCAAAGAATGCGGCGGAAGTAATCATGACGGGTGTAGGAAAGGAAGGAACGGGAATCCGTCAACATGCCGACAAAGTTTCCAAGCAGTGAAAGCCTTGCCAAAGAACGCATTTGCTTCTCCATGCCATCCTTTGTATCAAGGAACCACCAGGCAGAGCCCATCTGGATCTTGCCCGGTGCCTCGGTGCCCTGGAAACATCCCATAAGTGTGGCAATGCGGTCGAAGTCAGTGCTGTCAAGGGAAAACAGGATAGTCTTCGGCAGCTCGTCCGTCTTATACAGCTCGCTCATGAACTTCGCCAGATTGCCTATGCAGGTAGTCTGAGCAATCATGTCAAAGCCCGTGTCCGGCCCCTCCAGCTCAAACATCTTCTCATTATTGTCACGGCTGCAGGAATAGTGGATCTCCATGACAATGTCGTTCTTATGGTATTCCCTTGCAAGATGGAGCAGTACCGCCGTCTGATATGCCTCGGTCTCCTCCGTGGTAATGGCTCCGCCGGAAAGAGCCTTTTTGTACACCCCATTGATCTCTTCCATAGAAGCCGGACGGAACATAACATAGTCCAGCCCATGATCGCTGGCGCGGCAGCCATGCTTCTTGAAGTGAGCAATACGCTCCGACAGTGCCTCCATCACATCCTGAACGGTGTCAAGAGACTTTTTCCCCACACTGGCAGCCAATGCGGCGATATATTCCTTGAAGCCCTTCTTGTTTATGTTCACAGCCTTGTCTGGACGGAAGGAAGGACGCACCATGAAGTCGATAGAGGAATCCTGAGCTATCTTCCCATGCCATTCCAGAGAATCAACAGGGTCGTCAGTGGTTCCGATGTAGGCAACCTTGGACTGGCGAATAATCCCGCGCACACTCATATTGGGATCATGCTGCAGCATATCATTCGCCTTATCCCAAACTTCCTTCATGTTGTCCTCTGTAAGAGGCTCTTTTATGCCGAAATATTTATGGAGCTCCAGATTGCACCAATGGTACATGGGGTTGCCAATGGCCATTTCCAAAGAACGGGTGAAGGCGGCAAATTTCTCATAGGGATCAGCGCCTCCCGTTATCATATCCTCCGGCACAGCATTTGTACGCATGACACGCCACTTATAGTGATCGCCGAAATAAGACCCGTCAGGATTCCGCCCCCCAAGCCATATCTGGGCAATATTGTCAAAGCGCCTGTCCTCATAAATCTCCTGCGGAGAGATATGGCAGTGATAATCCACCAAAGGCAGATCCTTCGCATAGCTCTCATAAAGTCTTTGGGCTGTCTCACTCTGCAGCATGAAGCTGTCATCCATAAATTTTTTCATTATCCCGTACCCTCCATAAATAACTGAGTGTAACTTATGCTTGCTCTTTTAAAGTACAACGCCGTCCTTGAATATGGAAATCTGCCTGAAACCGTTCTTCTCGTTATTTGTCTGCTTTCCGGAGGCAACTTCAAGCACATAGGAAAGAAGCCTTTCACCCGCATCTTCAAGGGATTCCCCCTGAGCGATGGAGCCTGCGTTGAAATCGATCCAGTTGCCCTTGCGCTCAGCGATCTGTGTGTTGGTGGCAATCTTTACGGTCGGCACCGGCGCGCCAAAGGGGGTCCCCCGTCCGGTGGTAAATAGGATGAGCCCCGCTCCTGCCGCCGTCAAGGCTGTACTTGAAACCAGATCGTTCCCCGGGCCGTAAAGCAGTGTCAGCCCCTTTGCCTTGGCAGGTTCCGCATAGCCTATTACGTCCTCTATGGGAGCTGTGCCCCCCTTCTGGACGCAGCCACAGCTCTTATCCTCCAAGGTGGTTATTCCGCCCTGCTTATTTCCCGGACTTGGATTGTCGTAGACTACTTCGTGATGTGAAATGAAGTAATCCTTGAAGCCGTTCAGCATCCTCTCCGCCTTCGAGAAAACTTCCTTTGTACGGCAGCGCCCCATGAGCATTCCTTCAGCGCCGAACATCTCCGGCACCTCGGTAAGAATGGTACTGCCTCCCTGCCTTATGAGCAGGTCACTGAACCTTCCCACAGCGGGATTCGCCGTGATACCCGAAAGTCCGTCTGAAGCGCCGCATTTGAGTCCCACCAGCAGGTGATCGACACCGATTTCAGTCCTGACAGACCTCTGAGCATAGCCGGCCAATTCCTCCAGCAGCTTACGTCCCTCTGCCAGCTCATCCTCTACATGCTGACAGGTGAGGAACTTTACCCTGTCACTGTCATATTCTCCCAGTTCCTCCAGAAACTGTTCATGGGTGCAGTTCTCGCATCCAAGGCTCACCACCAGTACGGCTCCCGCGTTTGGATGACGTACCAGTGCCGCAAGCAGCTTCTTTGTCTGTGCGTGATCCGCCCCTGTTTGGCTGCAGCCAAAGGGGTGCTCAAAGGCATGAAGCCCTTCTACATTCCTCTCCACAAGATCCTGATTGGAGTCTGCAAGCTTTTTGGCCACGTCATTTACGCAGCCCACCGTAGGAATAATCCAAATCTCGTTTCTTGTGCCGGCCCTGCCGTCCTGACGGAGATAGCCCTTAAAGGTTCTGACAGGAAGAGACGGCAAATCATGCCAACAGGGCTCATAACTGTATTCCACCTCTCCCTTGAGGTTCGTCTTCATATTGTGGGTATGCACCCAAGCCCCGGCTTTGATGTCCTCCGTAGCATGTCCGATGGGAAAACCATACTTCACTACATGCTCGTTACGGGATATATCCGCCAAGGCAATCTTATGCCCCTGAGGGATATCCTGAAGCGCCACAGCTTTCTTGCCGCCGATATCCAGTGCTTCTCCCGCCGTGACCGGCTGCAGGGCAACAGCCACATTATCCTTGTCCGCAATGCGGATCGCCATTTTATTATTCATGATTATCCTCACCTGCACGATGCAAAAGCCGCTGCCGCACCCTCCTGCCGAATCACGCCAAGGTCTGCCAGCACCTGCTGTTCCAAGCCCGCCACCTTAGTCAGATCCTCATCCCACATACGGGTATTGGAGAGTACCTCCCGTACCAGCTGCGCATCGGAAATATCCTTTCTCTCATAGTAGAAATCAAGCACCCACTCATCATCCTGCACCTTATATTCATCGCCTTTAGGACGTACGCATATAAGGCCATCCTTGGTTCTTTCCTTGATGCCAGTGCTGTAGAAGGCAATGTACGCGGCAAGTGTCATAACAAGGCATTTTGGCAGCTTGCCGAATTTCTCAACATATTCCAATAGGGATGGCATATTGCGTGCCTTCCATTTGGCAGTGGAGTTGAGGGAAATGCTCAGGAGCTGATGGTCAATGAAGGGATTGTCAAAGCGATCCTTCACGCTTGCCGCGAATTCCTTGCAATCCTCTTCGGGAAGGGGCAGGATGGGTATAATCTCATCATAAAGCATGCGATTCATAAAGCCGCATATAGCCTCATCCTCCATGCAGTCCCGCACAATATCCTTCCCTGCCAGATACGCCCCCAGAGAGAATCCGGTGTGCGCTCCGTTCAGGATGCGAACCTTCCGCTTCTTGTACGGCGCGATGTCAGGCACAACATGGACATTGAGACCGGCCTTCTTGAAGGGCATCTTGTCCTCCAATGCCTTGTCTCCCTCAATGTACCAAACGCTGAACACTTCGCCCACATCTATGACCTTGTCCTCGTAGCCGTTTTCCCGGTTCATCCGCTCAAGTTCCTCAGAATCCCTTACAGTTCCCGGAACGATACGGTCAACCAGTGTGGAGCAGAAGGTATTTTCCTCTTGGATCCACTTTTTGAATTCTTCTCCAAGCCCCCAGTCATCTATGTGTTTCAAAACACATTTCTCAAGCTCTCGTCCGTTTGCGTCAATGAGCTCGCATGCCAGAATCACGATTCCCTTTTTTCCTGCCTTGAAACGCTCATACAGGAGCTTCGTCAGCTTTGCCGGGAATGTAGCAGGCGGTTTGTCATCGAAGCGAACCGATCCGTCATATACGATTCCTGCCTCTGTGGTGTTGCTGGTGATATATTCCAGCGAATCAAGGCAGACCACCCGAATCAGCTCATCGAAATTGTCAATTGGGTTGCAGCACTTCTCCACTGCTGAAATAACCCGTCGCTGATCCACCTTCGTCCCTTTGTCATTGCCCCGGATGTAGAGCGTGTAAAGGCCCTCCTGCTCGTTGAAGGTTACATCCTTCCCCTTGCTTCTGGGCTGGGTCATGACTATCTTGCCCTTCCAGTCCGTCTTTTCATTTACAACATCAAAATAATAGTCTACGAAAGCGCGGAGAAAGTTTCCCTCGCCGAACTGAAGCACCTTCGTCGGCGCCTCCTTCAAAATGTACCCCTGATAACCATTTTTTTCCAGCACCGCATAATTCAAACGTTCCATCTCATACATTCCTTTCCGTCAGAAAATCACTTCACATATCCCATGAGACCCGGTAGCCATAGAGAGAGCTGAGGAACGTAGGTAACGACCAAAAGTGTGACAATCAACGCCGCGAAGAATGGCAGGAGCCACTTGAAAACCGACTCCAGCTCCACGCCGCCTACCTTGACGCCCACGAAGAGAGTGGTACCAACAGGAGGAGTAATAGTACCAATGCAGAGGTTGAAAATCATGAAGATACCGAAATGGATAGGATCAATACCAAGAGAGACACACACCGGAAGGAAGATAGGTGTGAAGATCAGACAGGCCGGAGTCATATCCATGAAGGTTCCTACCACCAGGAGTATGACATTGATAAAGAGAAGGATCATGATGCTGCTGTCCGTGATTCCCAGAAGCCCCGAGGCCACCGCCTCCGGAATGTTGGTGAAAGCCATGACCCAGCTCATGATGCTGGAGGTTCCGATGAGGAAAATGATGATTCCCGTCATTTCCGCGCTCTCACGGAAAATCTGAGGAAGCTCTCCCACATGGATAGAGCGATAAATAAACATAGACAGCAGCAAACTGTATACCACTGCTACCACAGAGCCTTCCGTCGCGGTAAAGACACCGGTGATAATACCGCCGATGACGATGACGAGAAGCAGCAGGCATGGAATCGCCTCCAGGATGACCTTTCCTGCCGAACCGGACTCAAAGACCTTTTCACTGCGATAGCCATGCTTCTTCGCGAGGAAATACGCAACAATCATGCAGGCAAGACCCCAAAGGAAACCCGGAATATAGCCGCCCATGAAGAGAGCCGCTACAGAGGTACCGCCGCTCACCAAGGAGTAAGTAATCATAACATTACTTGGAGGAATCAGAAGACCTGATGGTGCAGAGGCAATATTCGCGGCTGCGGAATAGCTGGGATCATATCCCTCCTCCCTTTCAACAGGCCCCACAATGGAACCCATGGCAGAGGCAGCCGCCGTACCGGAACCGGAAATAGATCCAAACAGCATATTTGCAATGACATTGGTCTGGGCCAACGCGCCGGGAGCCCGTCCCGTGACCAGCTTCGCGAGATTGATGAGGCGTATGGCGATACCGCCCTTGTTCATGATATTGCCCGCCAGGATAAAGAAGGGAATTGCCAAAAGGGAAAATATGGAAATACCGGAAAAAATTCTCTGAGCTCCCGTCAGAACAGCAGCATCAAAGTTCAAAATCGGCAGGATTGCCGCAATGGAGGCGATGGCCAGAGCCATGGCAATGGGCACACCGGCAATCAACAGAACCAACAGGGCGACCAAAATAATCAGCCCGCAAAAAATCGCAACGCTCATATCCGCACCTCATTCCTTGGCGGCCCGCTGTGAACCGCGCGCATTTCCCGTCAGCAAGTCCAGGATGTTAAAAATCCCGTACACTCCAATCAAAGCCCCCGTAATGGGAACGACCGAGTAAACCAATCCCATGGAAATACCTAAGGAGGCTGTTTTCTGTGACATAGTAAGCTGCATGATAGTAAATCCGCCATAGAGCAGCACCACCGCGGCTACCGCCACGACCAAGGCCTCAACCGCGACCTCCAGCATAACCTTCGCTCTTCCCTTTACCTTATCCGCCAGAAAAGCGACCCTCATATGCCCCCGCTTTCCGAACACAAGCGCTGATACCAAAAGCGCCATCCACGCGAACGTATATGTCAGGAGTTCTTCCGAAACCGTACTTGGGCTATTGAATATGTATCTTGTTACGATCTGATATGTCCCGATGCAGACCATCGCCGCGAACATAGCGCTGCACACACCTGATAGAACTTTGTCGATGATTCCGCGTACTGTATTTACTGTCTCCATCATTCTGCCCCCTTCGACTTTTCATTCATCTCTTGTATGTGTGCATAGATATCACGAATCTTATCGTTCTTTTCCACCATTTCCTTCTGCAGATCCATGACCTTTTCGCGGAACGGAGCCATATCCACATCTAAGAATGTCACGCCCATATTCTCCCTCGCGAATTTCTTGGCTTCCTCAACTTGAACCTCCCATTCTTTGAGTTCGACCTCAGTTGAAAGCTTTGCCGCGTCTTCAAAAATCTTCAGTTCTTCCGGAGTCAGCGATTTCAGGAACTTGAGATTGGCCATGAGTACATCGGGAATCATCTGATGATTTGTATAGCTGTAAAAGTTGGCAACCTCGCCGTGCTTGTTATTGGTGATCGCAAGCTCATTGTTCTCTGCTCCGTCAATGACGCCCTGCTGAATTGCTGTATAAACCTCTCCAAATGCCATAGGCGTCGCAGCCGCGCCAAAGGCATTCACCATAGCGATACTGGCGGGAGACTGCTGCACGCGGAGCTTCAAGCCTTTCATATCCTCCGGAGTCTCAATTTTCTTTTTAGAGTAGAAGCTGCGAAGACCCGCATTGTACCAGGTCATGACGCGAAATCCTGCTTCATCGGTGGAAGAATACACCTTCTTCATATACTCTTCATCATTCATCGTATCGAAATACGCCTTTTTAGAGGCAAACAAATACGGCATACTGAATACTTCGTAGACACCGGCAATGGTCTCCACATTCGGGCATCCCACCAGGACAAAATCGATTGCTCCCGTCTGTGTCAGCTCAATGGCCTTTTTCTGCCCTCCCAACAGCTCATTGGGGAATATCTGAATTTCATACTTATCGGTATGACTCTCCACATATTCTTTGAAAGCCAGCAATCCGATGTGCTCAGGGTGCTTCTCCGATTGAGAGTGAGCTATACGGACTATCCGCTTTCCGTTACCTATCGTAGTACAGCCCGATACGGAGAAAACCGTCAGCAGTGCCGACATAAGCAAAACAAGTAATTTTACGGTACGTTTCACACAAAACCCCTCTTTCATAAACATATGCCACGACAACGCATTCTATTGTTTTGTTCGAACCTCCTTGCTTATTGTAATTATTTTATCGTATTTATCCCTGAATTTAAATGTGTTTATGCTCTTTTTATTTGTGTTTTTTCTTTGAACGTCTTATTTTTCTAAAAAATATAACTGTGTTTGTGTTGATTTCAAGGAAAAGCACAAAAAAAAAGAAGCCCGCTTCAACATTTTCCTATTGAACGCGAACTTCTAAACAATCTTATTTAGCCCCGAATCGCTGCTGATAGTCCTTCGGCGATTCTCCCACATGTTTTTTGAACATCTTAGAAAATTGAATATAATCCGTATAGCCCACCTTTTCGGCAACCTCCCTGCATCGGATGTCTCTTTCTGTCTCCAGCAGTTCCTTTGCCCTTTCCAAGCGGAAGCCCATCAGGAATTCCGTAAACCCGACTCCCGTTTCCTGCCTGAACTTAGTCCCCAGATAAGCCGGCGACATATGGGTCACCATAGCCAAATCTCCCAGATGCACTGTTTCCATATAGTGCTCCATTATATATTCCTTCACACACTTTACCAAATCGGCGGAACCCCACTTACGATCCATCAGACGGTTCAGCGAATCACCCGACTTTTCTTCATCATGCCGCTTGAAGGTTCTCACGGTATCATAGATAGAGGTTTCCATGGGAATGCGGTCGAAGGTAGAACCGCCGATATACCCGTGGCAGTCTGAATTCTTGAGCAGATAACGCATATCCTTTATGGTGTTCGCGGGACCCGCGTATACAAACCGCAGCACCTCGGAATTTCTTTCCTTACAAACAGAAAATATTTTTTTCACGGTCCTGCGGGCATCCCCCAAAGAAAGGTAATGCTTTGCTCCCAGAAAGCCCCCCTTTGTAAGCCCCAAATGAAGACAGATAGCATCAGCGCCTGCGTCAAGCATCTGCTCGGTTTCTTCCTGATTGGTGACAAAGGCCATGGACATCAGCCCAAGATGGCTTGCCATGCGAACGGCGGCAATCTCACGACTGTAGGAGGTACCTTCCTCCTCCAGCGCGATACGGAACTTTCCGTC
>DOYB01000084.1:0-1967 GCA_003518745.1 Selenomonas sp.
TTTGTATATAGTATGCTAAGGAGTGAAGGCGTTCATGTTTAATCCTGTGTCGGTGGGCAAGAGAACCAGGTACAGCTATGCGAGAATCAAAGAAGTCATGGAAATGCCGCATTTGCTGGATATCCAAAGGAATTCTTACAAGTACTTTATCAATGAAGGACTCAATGAAATATTGAAGGATATTTCACCGATTTCTGACTTTACCGGAAATCTTGAATTGTACTTCAAGAGCTTTTCCCTTGGAGAGCCAAAGTATGATCTGGATGAATGCAAAGAGCGTGATGCCACCTACGCAGCGCCGATTCGCGTAAATGTGCAGCTCATTAACCATGAAATGGGAGATGAGGTGAAGGAGCAGGAAGTCTTCATGGGAGATTTTCCCCTTATGACAGATACCGGCACCTTCATCATAAACGGCGCGGAGCGCGTCATAGTCAGTCAGCTGGTGCGTTCTCCTGGCGCATATTACGGCGCGACAATTGACCCTACGGGCAAGAAGCTCTACAGTGCCACGGTTATTCCAAACCGCGGTGCCTGGATCGAGCTGGAGACTGATGCCAACGACATTGTTTCAGTGCGTATCGACCGCACCAGAAAGATGCCCGTAACATACTTCATACGTGCCTTGGGGTACAGCAATACTGATGAGATCAGAGCCCTGTTTGGCGACGATGAGCGCATACTCCGGACCCTTGAGCATGACAACGAGGTTACTACCAAGGGACAGGCTCTCATGGAAATCTACAGGAGACTTCGTCCGGGAGAACCGGCCACTGAGGAAAATTCTCAGCAGCTCCTTAACTCCCTCTTTTTCGATTCCAAACGGTATGACCTTGCCACCGTGGGACGCTACAAGCTCACTAAGAAGTTGGGCTGGAAGCGCCGCATCCTTGGCAGGGTGCTTGCGGAGCCTATCGTGGACATGGAAACCGGTGAGATTATCGTCCCCGCGGATGAGGTTGTCACTGAAGCTATGTTGGACCCCATCGATATCGAGAAGGAAAAGCAGATCTTCGGCGCGGAGGAGGACACCGAGACTCTTGGCAAGAACGACAGGAAGCTCATTTCCCTGAAGGTTCGCGGTAATGACGGGAACGTCATACAGATGCTCTGCTCCCCTACCCTCGACATTCACGACAATCGCATAATTTCCATAAATGACATTCTGGCATCCATCAGCTATCTGTTAAATCTTATGGATGGGGTGGGTTCCACCGATGACATCGACCATTTAGGCAACCGTCGCGTGCGCTCTGTGGGCGAACTGCTCCAGAACCAGTTCCGCATCGGTCTTTCCCGCATGGAACGAGTGGTACGTGAGCGCATGACCATACAGGACGCGGATATCATCACGCCTCAGGCCTTGATAAATATCCGTCCCGTTGTGGCTGCTGTCAAGGAATTCTTCGGTTCCTCCCAGTTGTCACAGTTCATGGATCAGCACAATCCCCTTTCTGAGCTCACACACAAACGCCGTCTTTCAGCCCTTGGCCCTGGGGGACTTTCCCGTGAGCGCGCGGGGTTCGAGGTTCGTGACGTGCACAACTCCCATTACGGGCGTATGTGCCCCATTGAGACCCCTGAAGGCCCCAACATCGGCCTTATCGGCTCTCTGTCCAACTATGCCAGAGTCAACCAGTACGGTTTCATGGAGACCCCCTACCGCAAGGTGGACAAGGAACATCACCGGGTCACTGATGAAGTTCGCTATCTGACGGCTGATGAGGAGGATGTCCTCACCATTGCTCAGGCCAATGAGCCCCTTGACGACAACGACTGGTTCGTCAATGAGCGTGTCACGGCACGTTACAACGAGGAAACAACCCTTGCCCGCCGTGAAAAGGTTGACTATATGGACGTTTCGCCGAAGCAGGTGGTCTCCATCGCTACGGCTATGATCCCCTTCCTGGAAAACGACGATGCCAACCGCGCCCTCATGGGAGCAAACATGCAGCGTCAGGCCGTGC
>DOYB01000084.1:2039-5279 GCA_003518745.1 Selenomonas sp.
AGGACTCAGGCTCCTCTGGTTGGTACCGGCATGGAGCACAAGGCTGCCTGCGACTCAGGCGTAATGATTCTCGCAAAGCGGGCAGGTGTCGTGGAATCCGTAACGGCTGACTTTATTGATATCCGTACAGAAACCGGAGGAAAGGATCACTACAAGCTGCAGAAATATCTGCGTTCCAATCAGGGCACCTGCATCAATCAGGTACCCATAGTATACAAAGGCGATACCGTTACCGAAAATCAGCCTATTGCTGACGGTCCCGCCACAGACCACGGTGAGCTTGCTCTGGGCTACAACATTCTGGTGGCATACATGCCGTGGGAGGGCTACAACTACGAGGACGCTATCCTCCTTTCGGAGAATTTGGTAAAGCGTGACCTCTACACCTCTATCCATATCGAAGAGTACGAGTGTGATGCCAGGGATACAAAGCTGGGACCCGAAGAAATCACCAGGGACATTCCCAATGTGGCAGAGGAAGCCCTGAAGGATCTGGATGAGGACGGAATCATTTCCATAGGCGCCGATGTCCGTCCCGGCGATATTCTGGTGGGCAAGGTTACCCCCAAGGGTGAGACTGAGCTTACCGCGGAGGAGCGTCTGCTCCGGGCCATATTCGGTGAAAAGGCCCGTGAGGTACGGGACACTTCACTGAGGGTTCCCCACGGAGAGGCCGGCAAGATCGTTGATGTGAAGATATTCTCCAGAGAGAATAACGATGAGCTTCCTCCGGGAGTAAATCATCTGGTTAGGGTGTATATAGCTCAGAAGAGAAAGATTTCAGTGGGCGATAAGATGTCGGGACGTCACGGAAACAAGGGTGTTGTGTCCCGCATCATGCGACAGGAGGATATGCCCTTCCTGCCGGACGGCACTCCTGTTGATATAGTGCTTAATCCCCTTGGCGTGCCTTCTCGAATGAATATCGGACAGGTGCTTGAAACCCATCTTGGCATGGCGGTGAGAGTCCTCGGCCAGCAGATCAAGGACGGGGATCCGACTGTGGAAGCCAGGCTCCGTGAAGCGGGCTACGACATGGACAGAAATGGTATGCCTATTCCCGACAAGGCAGGTATCCACATCGCGACACCTGTTTTCGACGGTGCCCGTGAAGAGGACGTGTTCGGTACCATTAAAGCCGCGGGACTTCCTGTGGATGGCAAGACAATACTCTATGACGGACGCACAGGCGAGCCCTTCGAAAACCATGTCACGGTTGGATGCGTTTATATGCTGAAGCTCCATCATCTGGTGGACGACAAGATTCATGCCCGTTCTACAGGCCCCTACTCTCTCGTTACCCAGCAGCCCTTGGGCGGTAAGGCCCAGTTCGGTGGGCAGCGCTTCGGAGAGATGGAGGTTTGGGCACTTGAGGCCTATGGCGCGTCCTACACGCTTCAGGAAATCCTCACCGTCAAGTCTGATGACGTGGTAGGCCGTGTAAAGGCCTACGAGGCCATAGTAAAGGGTGAGAATATACCCGAGCCCGGTGTTCCTGAGTCCTTCAAGGTTCTCATAAAGGAGCTTCAGTCCATAGGGCTTGACATAAAGGTTCTTTCTGAAGACGCAAGGGAAATCACCATTCAGGATGAAGACGATGATGACGACGAAAACATAAACGCCAAGGCGGAGAACCTTGACCTGGATGTTAAGGGTGTCGAAGGCTCAAATGTTCCCGATGGGACAGGTCCTTCAGACTACGACGACAATTCTGATGACTATGGGGACCGCGACGATGATATCATCGATATCGAAAGCGACGAGGATCTTATAGCTGAGCTCGGAAACATGGACGACAGCATGGATTTCAGTGCTGATATGGATTTCGACAGCATAGATCGCGATATGGATGACGAGTAAGAAGGGAGTGGCATCTCTTTGCTGGATGTAAACAATTTTGATTCCATGAGGATTGGTCTGGCTTCGCCGGACAAGATCCGTGAGTGGTCATATGGTGAGGTAAAGAAACCCGAGACCATAAATTATCGTACGCTGAAGCCGGAGCGGGACGGTCTCTTCTGTGAACGCATTTTCGGACCTACCCGCGACTGGGAGTGCCATTGCGGAAAGTACAAGCGTATTCGTTACAAGGGTATCGTCTGCGACCGCTGCGGCGTTGAGGTTACCCGTGCTAAGGTGCGTCGTGAACGCATGGGGCATATCGAGCTTGCCGCCCCTGTTTCACACATTTGGTATTTCAAGGGTATCCCCAGCCGCATGGGACTGATTCTTGATATTTCTCCCCGTGCTCTGGAAAAGGTGCTCTACTTCGCGTCCTATATCGTGCTGGATCCGGGTGATACCGGACTTAAGAAGAATGACCTGCTTTCAGAGAACGAGTACCGTACAGACCGTGAAAAATACGGTGATAGCTTCAAGGTCGGAATGGGTGCTGAGGCCATAAAATACCTTCTTGAGGAACTGGATCTCGACCGTATGAGCGAGGAGCTCAAGAATGAACTCCGCACTGTCAGCGGTCAGAAAAAAATACGTGCTATACGCCGGCTTGAGGTTGTGGAGGCCTTCCGTAAATCCGGAAACAAACCCTCCTGGATGGTGCTGGACGTGGTTCCCGTCATTCCCCCTGAACTCCGTCCTATGGTTCAGCTGGACGGCGGCAGGTTCGCCACCAGTGACCTCAACGACCTCTACCGCAGGGTCATCAACCGCAATAATCGCCTGAAGCGCCTTTTGGATCTCGGTGCCCCTGACATCATCGTCAGGAACGAGAAGCGCATGCTTCAGGAGGCTGTGGACGCGCTTATAGATAACGGCAGACGCGGCCGTCCGGTTACAGGCCCCGGCAATCGTCCGCTGAAATCCCTTTCAGATATGCTCAAGGGAAAACAGGGACGTTTCCGCCAGAACCTCTTGGGCAAGCGCGTGGACTATTCTGGGCGTTCCGTTATCGTGGTCGGTCCGGAGCTCAAGCTCCATCAGTGTGGCCTTCCCAAGGAAATGGCTCTGGAGCTCTTCAAGCCCTTCGTCATGAAGAAGCTCGTAAGCTCCGGCGGTGCCCATAACATCAAATCCGCAAAGCGCATGGTAGAGCGCGCGAAGCCTGAGGTTTGGGATGTTCTGGAGGATGTAATCAAAGAGCATCCTGTACTCCTTAACCGCGCTCCTACTCTTCATCGCTTGGGTATTCAGGCCTTTGAGCCCGTCCTGACTGAGGGGCGTGCCCTTAAGCTTCACCCATTGGCCTGTACCGCGTACAATGCTGACTTCGACGGTGACCAG
>DOYB01000084.1:5326-12562 GCA_003518745.1 Selenomonas sp.
GGTGACCAGATGGCTATCCATCTGCCCCTTTCCGCGGAAGCTCAGGCAGAGGCCAGAATCCTCATGCTCGCGGCGAACCACATTCTGGCGCCCAAGGATGGCAAGCCCATTATCGTGCCTACCCAGGACATGGTGCTTGGTTCTTACTATCTTACGATTTTGCGCCCCGGTGCCCTTGGTGAAGGAAAGGTCTTTACCGGCATAGCCGAGGCTATCCTGGCCCATCAGCATAAGGGGCTCCATCTTCAGGCTGAGATTTCGGTCCGCACAGAAGGCTACGGAATTGTCAAGACTTCGCTTGGACGTATGATTTTCAATGAGATCCTGCCTCCGGAGCTTCGCTACTACCGCAAGGACAAGGAAACCGGCCAGTGGCATCTTGGCATCCTCATGAATAAGAAGGAGCTTGGACGTCTGGTGGCCAGCTGCTTTGACCATTTTGGCGCAACCAAGACCGCGGAGGTCATAGACAACGTCAAGAATCTGGGGTATCACTACGCCTGTCTGGCAGGTATGACAGTGGCTATTTCCGACGTCATAGTGCCGCCCCAGAAAAAAACCATCATAGACGCCACCGAGACCATCGTCAAGAAGGTGGAGCGCCAGTTTGCCCGCGGTCTCATAACAGAGGACGAACGCTACAAGAAGGTCATCAGCCTTTGGGAAAAGGCCACAGGCGATGTGGCTGACGCCATGATGGACAATATGGATCAATTCAACCCCATCTTCATGATGGCTGACTCCGGTGCTCGAGGCAATAAACAACAGATGCGTCAGTTGGCCGGAATGCGCGGATTGATGGCAGATCCTTCCGGTAAGATTATCGACTTGCCTATCACGGCCAACTTCCGTGAGGGGCTGTCCGTATCCGACTACTTCATTTCTTCCCATGGTGCTCGCAAGGGGCTGGCAGATACGGCCCTTCGCACGGCTGACTCCGGCTATCTGACACGCCGTTTGGTTGATGTGGCTCAGGATGTTATAGTGCGGGAGGACGACTGCGACGTATCCACCTTCAATCTCGTACTGGAGCGGGCACGTATTGCTCCCTCCACCTTCGATGCTTTGGAGATTCTTCACGATACCCTTATGGGCCGCCTATTGGCTGCCCCAGTCGTAGATCCTGAAACAGGGGAAATCCTGCTTGCTCAGGATACCACGCTGGACGAGGATGAACTGCTCACTATTGGCGAGCACTCCATACAGGAAATCACGGTACGGGGCTCTTCCCTGTCTACGGATTCCACCATAAGCAATGCCATGGTGACGGAGCAGATTTGTCTTGGCCAGCCGGACGAGAAGGAGCGTGAAAAACTTCTTGATGCCATTATCCGTGAGCTTCAGGGCAAAGCTGTTGTTCGTGATGTACTTGATGGCGAAGGACAGGTTATTATTCCCACCGGCAATATGCTGGACAAAGAAGCCATTGAATCCCTCCTCTCAGGAGATGCTCCTGAGGTAAGGGTGCGCAATAACAATGTACGTGGAATCGAGGTCGAAGCCATCAAGGAGGGCGACGGCGTCATAGAGTCCCTTGAGGATCGTATCGTAGGCCGTGTGCTGGCCGAGGATATCATCGACCCCGAAACGGGCGAAAAGGTTGCTTCCCTCAATGACAGCATAGACACAGATCTGGCAAAGAAAATCGCAAAGGTACGCACTCGTGTTTCTATTCGCAGCGTACTTACCTGCAAATCCCAGTTCGGTGTCTGCATTAAATGCTATGGCCGTGACCTGGCTAACCAGTCTGAGGTCGAAGTCGGTGAGGCAGTTGGTATCATCGCGGCTCAGTCCATCGGTGAACCCGGTACTCAGCTTACCATGCGTACCTTCCATACGGGCGGTGTCGCGGGTGACGATATCACACAGGGTCTTCCCCGTGTCGAAGAGCTCTTCGAGGCGCGCAAACCCAAGCACAACGCGCTTATTGCCGAGATTGAGGGCGACGTCAAGGTTGACGATGCCGGCAAGGGCATGCACAAGGTTACTATCATTCCCGATGAGGGCGATGTCCGTGAATACGCAATTCCCTACGGAGCGCGTCTTGCCGTACGTGATGGGGCGCACCTGAAGCCCGGCGATAAGATCACCGAAGGCTCAATCAATCCACATGATATACTGCGTGTCTGCGGACTTCGCGATACTCAGCGCTATCTGGTGTATGAAGTCCAGAAGGTGTATAAGTCCCAGGGTGTTGAGATCAATGACAAGCATATCGAAGTCATGGTTCGTCAGATGCTCCATAAGGTCAAAATCGAGGAATCCGGCACAACTGACTTCCTGCCGGGCGAATACATCGATATCAATTCCTTCGAGGCCGCTAATACAAAGGCCATCGAGGAAGACGGCGATCCGGCAGTTGCAAAGCCGATCCTGTTGGGAATCACCAAGGCTTCACTTGCGACAGATTCCTTCCTGTCCGCGGCTTCCTTCCAGGAAACCACCCGGGTGCTTACAGACGCGGCCATAAAGGGCAAGGTGGATCCGTTGATAGGCCTGAAGGAAAACGTAATCATCGGAAAACTGATTCCCGCGGGTACGGGTATGTCACGGTACAGGGACCTGGATGTGGTGGATTTCGACAGTAAGGCCGAAGCTGAATCGGCAGAAGCTGAGACTGCGGAAGTCCAGTCATAATCGGGGTCAGTTCAATCGAATAAAACTACTAGAAGAACAGCCTTCCCCGACTTTACGGGGAAGGCTGTATTTATACGGATATCTCTTATGAAAGGGAGCGCAACTGAAATGAAATTTATATCATGGAATGTAAATGGGCTTCGCGCCTGCCTTAAAAAGGATTTTATGAGCTCCTTCAGCCAGTTGGATGCCGATATATTCGCGCTGCAGGAAACAAAGATGCAGCCCGATCAGGCAATCCTGGAGCTCAATGGCTATCGGCAATACTGGAACAGCGCAGAGAAAAAAGGCTATTCCGGAACGGCTGTCTTTTCCCGTGTAGAACCTTTGTCCGTTACCAACGGCATAGGCATAGAGGAACACGACCACGAAGGCCGTGTAATAACCCTTGAGCTGCCGGATTTCTACTTCGTGACAGTCTATACACCCAATTCAAAAAGGGCGCTGGAGAGGCTTTCCTATCGCATGGAATGGGAGGATGCCTTCAGGGAATACCTGTGCGGACTGGACAGTAAAAAGCCCGTTGTAGTCTGTGGTGACCTCAATGTGGCCCATCAAGAAATAGACCTAAAGAATCCATCGACTAATCACCGTAACGCGGGTTTTACTGACGAGGAAAGGGCTAAATTCACAGAGCTCCTGAACGCGGGTTTCCTGGACACCTTCCGCGCGAAGTACCCCGACCGCACCGGCATCTACACATGGTGGTCATATCTCCGTAAAGCAAGGGAAACCAACGCCGGATGGCGTATAGATTATTTTGTAATCTCAGAGCGACTCAAAGGAAAAATGGCCGATGCCACAATCCACAATGAGATATATGGCAGCGACCATTGCCCCGTAGGGCTTGAACTGAATATATAATCCTCAGTATCTCTTACGCTTTACCGAGGAAGCGTAGCCCATCTGCTCCCGGTACTTCATAACTGTACGTCGTGATATGCTTATATCCCGGGCTTCCAACAGCTCCGCCAGCTTCTGGTCGGAAAGCGGCCTCTTGGGGTCTTCCGAATCCAAAAACTCTTTGAGCGCGGACTTTGCCTGGGCTGCAGAGGCATTCTCCTGCTCTGATTCACCAAGTACATGGGAGCTGAAAAATCCCCTGAGTGGAAATACTCCCTTAGGCAGCTGGGCATACTTGCCGGCCACAGCGCGGCTGACGGTAGATTCGTGGATTCCAAGGCTCTCCGCCACCATGCTCATGGTCATGGGCTTAAGGGAGCCTGGGCCATTGTCCAGGAAAGCCCTTTGACGTTTCACGATTTCCTTCACTACCCTCAGAATGGTTTCCCTGCGCTGCTCTATATTATTTAGAAGCCACTTTGCCGAATACATTCGCTTCCTGATGTAGTCCTTGGTTTCGGCATCTCCGTTCCTCAATGCCTTCTTATACACGTCGGATATATGCAGACGGGGGATATAGTTGTCATTCCAATTGACAATATATTCTCCGTTTTCCTTTTGTATTCGTACTTCCGGTACAAGATATGAGGCTTCCGCTCCACCATAGGTGCCTCCCGGCTTCGGATTCAAGCCGCGGAGCAAATCCACCGCGGACTGAACGTCACCGGGACTGCACCCCTCCTCTTTGGCAATCTGCTTGACCCTTGACTCTGCCACGTCATCCAAGTGTCTTTCAATCAAGGCCGCGACGATTCCTTCATAGATTTCAAGCTTCTGAGCCTGAATACGAAGACACTCCTTTAGATTTCGCGCCCCCACACCTGCCGGCTCAAAGGACTGAATACCGCGGAGTACGTCTAATACCTCTGCTTCAGAGGCATTCAGAACCTTCGCGATATCCTTGATGGGAACTGTCAAGTAACCGTTCTCGTCAAGAGAACCTATTATGAAGGTAGCTATCTCCAATTCCCTCTCCGCAGAAAAGGTGAACTTTGCCTGTTCAAGCAGCTCCTCCTCCAGTGAAATGGCCATTGGAGCCGCCGCCTCAAATCTGGTTCGCCGTTCATCATCGGCATAGCCCTGCCAAAATTCATCACCATCTATATACTCTGCCACGGCCGCCAATTCATCCGCATTTGTCTCACTCAAAACGCCCCCCTCCTCGGCCATGGACGTTTCATCCATTTCCAGAACGGGGTTTTCCATATACTCCTTTTCGATTGCCGCCCTAAGCTCAACAGTGGAAAGCTGCAGCAGCTTGACAGTTTGCTGCAGTCTTGCGCTCAGCGATAGGCGCTGTTTTATGCTGGTGCTCAGTTTCTGTTCCATAACAATAGTATAACTCAATCCTGAAGAAAATCATACAAACTATTTAATATTTATTAAGATTGCAAATTAATGATAAAAATTCTCAAAAGCAATTGACAATTATTATCAAATCGTGTATATTATATTCAGGCTTTAGAGCTCTCCTAAAATATATACACATACGCCAAAGATGGCCCCGCGAAAGCGGGGCTGTTTTTGTGGCGTTTCTTTTTTCTTGAAACAACAGCTCCCTTTGCCCATAAGCAGCAAAGGGAGCTGTCATCACTCAAATAGTTTCTTGATACGATCCGTGAAGCTCTTCTGTTCGGGATTAACGCTATCACCGCTGAGCTCCGCAAACTCCTGAAGGAGTTTTTTCTGTTTATCAGAAAGTTTTTGCGGAGTAAGAACCTTTATGCGTACATGTTCATCTCCACGTCCATTGCCTCTGAGGAAAGGTATTCCCTTCCCCTTGGCTCTCAGTACTGTTCCTGACTGAATACCCGCGGGTACCTTCATATCTACTTTGCCGTCAATTGTAGGCACCTGAATGGTGTCACCCAATGCGGCCTGAACGAAGGAAATAGGAACTTCAACAATGACATCAGTACCATTTCTCTGGAATATCTCATGCCGCTTGATAAAGATGTAGACGTAAAGATCTCCGCTTGGGCCTCCCCTGCTGCCGGCTTGACCGCCTCCCGTCACACGTACCCGGGAACCATGGTCAACACCTTTTGGAATATTGACCTTCAGCGTACGGCGTACCTGTTTCTTGCCGGAACCCTGACAATCCTTGCAGGGATGCTTGACTATCCTGCCTTTGCCTCCGCATCTGCCGCAGGTACGGGAATTCACCATACGTCCAATGGGAGTATTATGCACAATCTGTTCCTGTCCCGTGCCGTGGCATACAGGACACGTCTCAGGTGATGTTCCCTTTTCCGCGCCGGTACCGCCACAGGTCTCGCAATTCTCCATCCTGGGAACGGTAAGCTCCTTCTCCACCCCAAAGGCCGCCTCCTCAAAGGTAACCTCCAGGTCATAACGAAGATCACTTCCACGCTCAGGCCCCTGTTGACGAGAGCGTCGTCCGCCTCCGCCGAAGAACATGTCGAAGATGTCGCCGAAATCCCCTGATGCTCCGCCGCCAAACCCGCCAAAACCTCCGAAGCCGCCAAAACCTCCGGCTCCTCCTCTGCCTCCGCCCCCGCCAAAGGCAGCATGACCGAACTGGTCATACTGAGCCTTCTTTTGGGGATCCTTCAAAACCTCATAGGCTTCGTTTACTTCCTTGAATTTCTCTTCAGCCTCTTTGGGATTGTCACGGTTGAGATCCGGGTGGTATTTACGAGCCAGCTTCTTATATGCCTTTTTTATCTCGTCCTCTGAAGCGCTTTTCTGAACGCCCAGCACCTCGTAATAATCTCTTTTTTCGCTCATATCACTTTACTTCTTATCGTCTTTGACTTCCGTATACTCGGCATCCACCACGTTGTCGTCCTCAGGCCTTGTCTGGTCCGCGCCCGGTTGTGCGCCTGCCTCAGGGCCCGCTCCTGGAGCACCCTGAGCCTGTGCGCCTGCTGCCTGATAGGCTGCCGCGCTGAGCTCATAGAGGGGCTTCTGCAGCTCCTCGATATCCTTCTTGATGGCCTCGATATCGCCGCCCTTGACGGTTTCCTTCAGCTTGTTAGCCGCTGCCTGAACCTTGTCAACAAGCGCTTTATCGCCCTTGTCACCAAAGTCCTTGATGGCTTTCTCTGCCTGATATACCAGAGAGTCTGCCTGGTTCTTCACATCGATGGATTCCTTCTGCTTCTTGTCCTCTGCCGCGTGAGCCTCGGCCTCCTTGACCATACGGTCAATATCCTCCTTGCTCATGCCGCTGTCGGACTGAATCGTAATCTTCTGCTCCTTGCCGGTGCCAAGATCCTTTGCGGATACGTTGACAATACCGTTGGCGTCGATATCGAAGGTAACCTCGATCTGAGGAACTCCCCTGGGTGCCGGCGGAATATCGGAAAGGATGAAGCGTCCAAGTGTCTTGTTGCCCACTGCCATCTCGCGCTCACCCTGAAGGACGTGGATCTCCACTGAGGGCTGATTATCCGCAGCCGTGGAGAACACCTGGCTCTTCTTTGTAGGAATGGTAGTATTGCGCTCGATAATTCTGGTGCAGATACCGCCAAGCGTTTCAATACCAAGGGAAAGAGGCGTAACATCGAGAAGCAGCACGTCCTTGACATCGCCCGCAAGCACACCGCCCTGAATAGCAGCGCCAACAGAAACACACTCATCGGGGTTGACTCCCTTTGAAGGCTCCTTGTCAAGCACCCTGCGGATAGCCTCCTGCACTGCGGGAATACGTGAAGAACCGCCCACCAGAAT
>DOYB01000181.1 GCA_003518745.1 Selenomonas sp.
AGCTCCCGCCTCTATAGGCGGGGGTGCGTTCACTTTATAAGCTCCAGAAGGGACGATGAAAAATATGGCGTGGACAGAGGCACAAGAAAGAGCTATTGAAGCAAGAGGACGAAATCTTTTGGTTGCTGCCGCTGCCGGCTCGGGCAAGACTGCCGTATTGGTGCAGCGTATAATTGGATTAGTGCTTTCAGGCGCATGCGATGTGGACGAGCTGTTAGTGGTAACCTTTACCCACGCCGCGGCAGAAGAAATGAGAGGACGTTTAGAAAGTGCACTGACAAAAGCTGTTGAAGAAACTAACGATAAGGTTCAATTGGAAAGACTGGAGCGTCAATTAGTGTTGCTGTCGGGCGCCTCGATTCAGACGATTGATTCCTTCTGTCAGTCTATTTTGCGTCAGCGCTTTGCTGATTTGGATTTAGATCCCAAGTTTCGGGTCGCCAATGAACAGGAGCTTCGTCTAATACAAAGGGATGTTTTGGAGGAGCTTTTTGAGCGGAAATATGGTGAGGGCAGCGACAGTTTCCTGGAATTTACTGATGCATATGGAGGCAGTGAGCGTGGTGATGAGTCTCTATATCAGCTAGTGTTGGAGCTGTATAAGTTTTCCCAGAGTCAGCCCTTTCCTATTGAGTGGCTTAATGGATTATCAGAGAATTTCAATATTGAGCAGGGAAAGGGGTTATCAGATACCCCTTGGTATAATATAATTCTCATGGAAATCAAGCTAGCTATTGAGAAAGCCCTTGGTGAGAATGATGAGGCTCAAGAGCAAGCATTAGCCATGGGAGCAGATTTCTACATGGATAATCTTAAAGATGATAGAGCAATTCTTTCCTCCATGGAAGAGTCCTTGGAGGAGGGCTCATGGCAGAATATCTATGATACATTCCGAAATAAGTCCTTTGGAAAGCTGAAAAGCGCGCCAAAGGGGACACCGGATGAGGTTAAGGAGCCGATTAAGGCCCTTAGGGATAGCTATAAGAAAAGTATACAAGCCTTAACAGAAAAGTATTTCATGGAATCTGAGGAGGAGATGCTGGATGACTTAAGGGCTACGGCCCCCGTACTTTCGGAGCTGACCGGAGTGACAGCGGAGTTCCTGCGGGATTATGCCGCCGCAAAACATGAAAAATCCATTGTGGATTTTAGTGATTTAGAACATTTTACCCTGGATATCCTGTCTTCAAGGGGACAGCGCGATGCTGAGGGCAGACTGATTCCTTCAGATACGGCAGTTGAACTTCAGGATAGATATAAGACTGTCATGGTGGATGAGTATCAAGATACAAATGGGGTACAGGAGTCTATACTGCAGCTGATTGCCAGCCCTGAAAAGGGAAATCTTTTTGCTGTTGGTGATGTGAAGCAGAGTATATATAGATTCCGTCTCGCTGATCCGAGTCTCTTCCTGAAAAAATATCATGAATATCCTCATTTGGGAGAGCTCTATGAGAAAATAGATCTCTCTAAGAATTTTCGGAGCCGTAAAGGTATCCTTTCTGCCATTAATTTTATTTTTGCTCAGGTAATGGTTAAAGGAACCATGGAACTGTCCTATGATGAGGATGCTATGCTGTATCCCGGACCGGATTATCCTGCCTGCAGCGTAAAATCGGATTTAAACTCAAATAATTGCCTTGAACCATCGACACTTGAGGGTCCTGTTGAGCTTGCGCTGATAGTAGATGAGGAAGATGATGATTCACAAAGGTCTGTCAGTGATGAAGTTTCCTCAGATGAGCAAACGGATGATGAAGATGACCTTAAGGGCGCCGCGCTGGAAGCTCAGTTCATTGCCAATCGGCTTAAGGAGATTCGCGGCAAGGGAACGATGGTTTTCGACAGTGTCACGAAAAACTACAGACCATTTCAATGGCGTGATGCCGTTATACTTCTCCGTTCTGTGAGGAGTGTTGCCAACGAAATGCTTGAGGTGCTCAGGAAAAACGATATTCCGGCCTATGCGTCAGTTGACGGAGGGTATTTCGAGGCACAGGAAATACGCATTATGCTGGCGCTTCTGTCGATTCTGGATAACGCGAGGCAGGACATAAAGCTGGCTGCGGTACTGCTTTCACCGATTGGCGGCATGACTCCGGAGGATTTGGCTAAGATACGTTTAGTCGCGCCGGAAGATGACCTTTATACCGCGCTCATAAAGTCAGGCTCCCTTGAAAGCGGTTTGGACAGAGAACTGGCAGAACGGGTCGTGGCCTTTACAGACAAGTTGTCCCATTGGAGAAATATTTCACGCGAGCTGAGTGTGCCGGAACTTGTATGGCAGTTATATCGTGATACCGGCTATTACGATTATGTAGGAGGCTTATCCGGAGGCCTGCTTAAGCAGGCGAATCTGCGTATGCTGGTGGACAGGGCCGCGGCCTTTGAAAAGACTGACTTTAGGGGCTTGTTCCGTTTCCTGCGTTTCGTTGAACGTATGAGGGAAATGGATACGGACCTTGCCGCGGCAAGAACTCTGGGTGAGAGTGAGAATGTGGTGCGCATCATGAGCATCCACAAGAGTAAGGGCCTTGAATTCCCCTTGGTTTTTGTGGCGTCTTTAGGCAAGAAATTCAATTTGTCAGATGCCGTTAGGCCAATGGTGCTTATGCACCGTGAATTGGGACTTGGCCCATACAGGGTGGAACTGGAAGGGCCTGTTGAATATCCTACATTTGCCCGTAATGCTGTTGCTCAAAAGATTCGTCAGGAAAGCAAGGCAGAGGAAATGAGAGTGCTTTACGTGGCGCTTACTCGGGCAAGGGAAAAGCTGATTCTGGTTGGAAGCGCCGGTAAGGCCGATAAGTTCTCCAAAAGGGCTGAACGCTGGTGCAGGTATACGGAATCAACCGTATGCGCGCTCCCGGAATACGCGGTAATGGAGGCAAACAGCTTTTTGGATTGGATAGGTATGGCAGTTTCACGTCATCACTCTGGCGAAGTTCTTATTGATAGCGCCGAAACTCCAAGAAAACGTGGAAATATTTCAGACTATAAGGATGACTCAAACTGGAGTATCAGCATTGTACCCGGTAGTGCTATTGAAAAGTGCCTGGTGTCTAATCAGTCAGAGGATACAATACTGCAATCGGTTAAAGAAAGGCAGCCTTTGCCGGAAGGACGCTTCAGGACAAAGGTGGAAACTCTTTTGCGGTGGGAGTACGACAAGCTGGGCCTTGAGGGAATTCCTGCCAAGATGTCGGTTACAGAGCTGAAACGTCGAATGTCTGAACGGCGTGAAGATTCAGCGCCTATGTTCCCGATATGGGGGGAAATTACATTCCGTCAACCGAATTTTGGAGGAAAAGGTAAGTCACTGTCTCCCTCTGAATATGGTACATTAATGCATTCTGTTATGCAGAATATAGATATAAATGGGGCTTTGGGAGAGGATGAGCTTCGTGAGCAGATAAATGGTATGGCGGAGAGGGAAATATTGCAGGAAGAGTTCATTCCCTTGATCAGGGTTTCAGATATAGCCAGATTTTTTTCATCTCCTCTTGGCCAAAGGATGCAGAAAGCACGAGAGGTCTACAGGGAACTGCCTTTCAGTCGTATGCTCCCGGCAAGGAGCATTTCTACGGGCGTCAAAGGCGATGATGAGCAGGTATTCATTCAGGGAATCATAGACGTGCTGTTCCGTGATGAAGACGGACGGCTGATTCTTTTGGACTACAAGACGGACAGGGATACGAATCATAAAAGAGCGGCAGATAGGCACAGAAAACAGATAGAAGTCTATGCTGAGGCAGTTGAGGATATACTTGGCGAGCCTGTGGCGGAATGTTATCTCTGTATGCTGCAGGATGGCTCGGTTATCCCGCTGAAGAAATGAAGAAAAAGGAAAAATGGAGAAGGAATTTTGAAAAAAGCAGCGAATTAAATATTAGAAGAAGTATGCGAGGAGGTAGCGTTTATGAGTTCTATAAAGAAGATACTGGTGCCTGTTGATGGCTCAGTAAATGGGTGCAAGGCCGTGGACGAAGCAATCTTCCTTGCAGAGAAGTGCAAGGCGGATATGGATTTCGTCTATGTGGCAAGCAACATCAATAAGGATATCCCAAGCCACTTGGTTTTTGACAGGATTTGGCAGAAGCTGCCTGAAGACATCAAGGCTTCCAAGCATGTGGAAACAGGAAACATAGCAAAGGCTATTTTGCGTGTGGCAGAGGCGGAGAAGAGCGACATGATTATCATGGGGAGTCGTGGCCTCGGGCTTTTCAAGGGAGCTTTGATAGGTAGTGTCAGCCAGAAGGTAGTCGAGGAATCCCAGATTCCGGTTATGGTAATCAAATAAGAGTTGAAATGTCCGATATCGGATAAAACAGTGCCGATGCCCTGCGGATGGCTGCTGCAGGGCTTTTTGAGGTGAGGGAAGGAAGTGGGATTATGGCAGAGGCAGATTATCTTCGTCCCATTACAAACTCATTTGGTAAATTTGTACCTACCAGCAGAGCTCTTTTGAATTTCGTCAACAGCAAAGCCAGAGGAGAAGGAATAGGGCTGTCCTTTAACAAGGTACAGTTTCTGAACAAGTCGGAAAAAAGCACATATACCTGTATGAATGTGCAGCTAATGGAGTTCAAGAAGCATTTGCAGGGTACAAAGGTCACAGAAACGGACGTAGAAAAGCTTATGGCGCAGGCAACGGAAATTCTGGACAGGGCACGTGCGGAGGTGGGACATGTATACGATGAGGTGCGTCGATATATCATAACCTCGGAGATACGCAGCAATTGCGTTGAGCATAATTACAGAAATATCCCTTCTCTGGATAAGAAGCAAAATGATTTATTGGCCAAGGAGATTTTTACTCTGGCATATGAGGAAAATCTTGAGCGTCAGGAACATGAGGTTGAAGATATAGTGAATGGGTTTCGCAGAATCAACCGTATTGCTATTCAGTTGTTCGCGGCTTTGGAACCGCCAAAGAGAAAATAGCGAAATACAAAGAACACTAGATTTCTAAGGAAGTGAAGATAATATGGGTGTGATGGGATTAGAGCTTGAGGGGAAATTTCTCAGGGCAAAGGTACCTATTCCATTTGTGGAAGAGAACACGTGTATGCCTTCAAGGATATATGTTGAGGGATACTTTCCGGTGGGAACTGTTTTCAAATGCGGGAGACCGGTGTGCAGCGTCAAGCTCGATCCATTTCAGAATCAAGTCAATGACTACTGTCATGCAATTGCTCTGACCTACAGTGAAAAGTATAATGGCGATCCCAACGCGGATACTTCGCGGGATATTTCATTCCATGTTGATTTGAGCGCATTATTTCTTTTAACTGATCTTTTGGATGAATCGGGCAATGTGACAGTTTTGTGATATAATAGCAGTTGTTGAGTTTTATAGAGAAAGGGAGCGTACATAATGGAAGTTATTAAGAATATTGATGGAGACGTATTGAATGTAAAAATAGTGGGCAGGCTGGATGCGGTGACATCAGCGCAATTTGATAAGTCCATGCTTGAATCAATAGAGGGTGTGAAGAAAATCGTGATGGATTTTCAGGAATTGGAGTATGTTGCTTCAGCCGGCCTTAGAAGTCTCATGATGGTTCAGAAGAAAATCGAGCAGAAGGATGGCTCAATGGTAATACGCAATGTTCAGGCCCAGGTTATGGAGGTACTGGACATGACCGGCTTTGATGAAATACTCACTGTAGAGAAATAAGGCTGTTGTCCGGTGATATTGAAAAACATAGGAAACTCCGTGCAAAACGGTGTTTTGCATCCCTAAAGGGACTAA
>DOYB01000097.1 GCA_003518745.1 Selenomonas sp.
TGCCTGACAGCAGAGCCCGTACAGCGTCGTCCGCGTTTCCCTGACAACCGCCATAGAGCCTGATGCCCGCGTTTGCCAGCGCGTTTTGCGCGCCTCCGCCGATGCCGCCGCAAATCAGTGTGTCAACATCGTGAGCCGTCAGGAATCCGGCTAATGCACCATGACCGCTGCCGTCTGTTCCGATTACCTCTTCACTTTTGATCTCTGTTCCATCAACCTCATAGAGCTTGAACTGCTCAGTATGGCCAAAGTGCTGGAAAATCTCACCATTATCATAGGTTACGGCTATCTTCATTATGTTTTCCCTCCTAAATGCTGGTTTTCTTTTTTCACGGGGACATGAGCAGCCGCAGCTTCCGGTTTCTGCCTCGCAAATCTCATAGTGTCCGCCGGAAATCAAAAGGGGGCTGCCTTCTACAAGAAAGGCGGCAAGCTTGTATCTGGCAGTCTCATATATGGACTGCACGGTTGTTCTGGCCACTTTCATTTTTTGCGCGCATTCTGCCTGGGTCATTCGTTCGTAGTCCATCAATCTGACGCACTCGTACTCATCCACCGTCATTGTAATCTGGGAGTTATCCTCCCTTGCGTTGCATGGCCGGAAGCTTCTACATTCCGGCAAAGTGCAGATATGGCGTCGCTTGAAGGGTCTTGCCATTCACTGCGCCCTCCTCGAAAATTATTGGTTTTACTTTTTGTCCAGATTTTTGATGACATCCACCACAGGCTGGAAGTCGTCCTCCTTCAGAAATTCGATTTCCCCCTCATCAACGGCGGCGGCCATGGCCGGATCCAGAGGCAGACGGCATACTGTTTCAATGCCGTATTCCTTTGCGACCTCTTCCACCTTGCTTTTGCCGAAGATATTGTGGGTCTTGCCGCAATCGGGGCACTTGAAGTAGCTCATGTTTTCGACCAATGCCAGAATTGGCACATCCATCATGTCCGCCATCTTGATGGCCTTTTCCACAATCATGCTGACCATTTCCTGAGGTGAAGTTACCACCACGATACCGTCGATTGGCAGGGACTGAAAAACGGTCAGTGGCACGTCACCGGTTCCGGGAGGAAGATCCACGAACATGTTTTCGATGTCGCCCCATTCCACTTCGCTCCAGAACTGCTTTACGGTTCCCGCTAGGATTGGGCCTCTCCAGACCACCGGGTCAGTATTGTCTTCCAGCAGCAGGTTCATGGACATAACGGCAATACCTGTACGGCTGCGGACAGGATAGATGCTTTCCTTGGTTCCGGTTGCCTTGTCCCGAAGCCCAAAGCTGCGGGGAATAGAAGGCCCGGTGATATCCGCGTCAAGTACGGCTGTCTGAAAACCCGAGCGGGAGGAGGCTGCTGCCAGAAGGGCAGTGACCATGCTCTTTCCGACGCCGCCCTTTCCACTGACAACAGCTATTACCTTGTGTATTCTTGATTTTTTGTTCAGCGGTACGCTGAAATCCACTTGAGTTTGGTCCTCTGTGCGGCTGGCACAGGTTTCTCCACAGGATGAGCAGTCATGGCTGCAGCTTTCACTCAAAAAAATCCCCTCCAAAAATTTTTTCACACACGCAATTATAGATAATGACATATGTCGGTATCTATGATAGAACATATATTGGCATATGTCAATAATAAAGCGCTATATGGTATAGTTCACTTCGTTAAATTTTCCAATTCCTGTGCTGCTCCCATAATACCGGCAACGGCATGCTCGAAGGTCAGTCCGCCCTGGAGATATACGTTGTAGGGCTCCCGCAGGGGGCCATCGGCGCTGAGCTCTATTGAGGCCCCTTGTACGAAGGTACCTGCCGCCATTATCACCTGATCCGTATAGCCCGGCATGTCCCACGGCTCAGGAGCCGCATAGGAATCCACGGGGGAATATTTCTGTATGCCGCAGCAAAAGGCAATGAGCTTTTCCCTTGAACCCAATTCTATGGCTTGAATTATGTCGCCACGCTCCTCTGTGGGAAGGGGCAGGGTCTTGTAGCCAAGTCTTTGAAACATGCCGGCGGCGAAAATGGCTCCCTTTATGGCCTGCCCCACAGTATGAGGAGCCATGAAGAGTCCTTGGAAGAGAAGCCTGTTGTTGGCCAGACTGGCACCAAGCTCATCTCCCATACCCGGCGCGGTCAATCTGTATGAGGAAAGCTCTACAAGCTCATTGCGCCCTGCGATATAACCGCCGGTTGGGGCTATGCCGCCTCCCGGGTTCTTGATGAGGGAGCCTGCCATAATGTCGGCACCAACTTGAGCTGGCTCTAATGTGTCCACGAATTCCCCATAGCAGTTGTCCACGAAGCAGACGCAATCGGGAGATATCCGCTTCACCTCGGCGCAGGCAGCGCGGATATCCTCAATGGAAAGGGGGGGCCTCATGCTGTATCCACGGGAGCGCTGGATGAGGACCAGTTTTGTTTTTTCGGTGAGTACGTTTTTTATGTTCCGGATATCAACTCTTCCATCTAAAAGGGGAAGCTCACGATAACCGATACCGAATTCCTTTAGGGAGCCGGGGCTTGGATTTTCGTAGCCGATGACTGTCTGCATGGTGTCATAGGGCTTGCCTGTCAGGGCAAGCAGCTCATCTCCTGGTCTCAGTATGCCGAAGAGCACCGTAGCCAGCGCATGGGTCCCTGAAACGAATTGTGTCCTTACCAACGCCCTTTCGGCGCCGAATATTTTAGCGTATAGCTCCTCAAGCTTTCCCCGGCCTATATCGTCGTAGGCATAGCCGGAGGTGGTGTTGAAATGGGCCTCTGAAACCCTGCAGTACCTCATGGCATCCAATACCTTGAGGATGTTGGTCTCTGCTATCTCATCTATCTTCTCGAAAAGCCGGCGGGAGTCCGCCA
>DOYB01000003.1:0-209 GCA_003518745.1 Selenomonas sp.
GTGGATTCGGATATGTGCGCCTCTATGCCTCCCAAACTTTGTGCTTCCACGGGTATGGATGCCCTGGTTCACGCCATCGAGGGATATATCACCAAAGGTGCATGGGAACTTACAGATATGATGCATCTGAAAGCCATCGAGATCATATCCCGTTCCCTCAGGGATTCTGTGAAGGGAGACAAGACTGGCAGAGAGAATATGGCTCTGGG
>DOYB01000003.1:278-3053 GCA_003518745.1 Selenomonas sp.
CAGTACATCGCCGGTATGGGCTTCTCCAATGTGGGTCTGGGCATTGACCATTCAATGGCACATCCTCTCTCTGCTGTCTATGATATTCCCCATGGTACCGCTTGTGCCATCCTCCTTGCGCCGGTGCTGAAATTCAACGCACCTGCCACCGGCGAGCGCTATAGGGAAGTAGCCCGTGCCATGGGTGTAGAGGGGGTTGACTCCATGAGCCAGGAAGAGTATCGTAAGGCAGCTATCGATGCCGTAGCCAAACTGAGTACCGATGTAGGTATTCCTACCAAACTTTCGGAGCTCGGGGTTCAGGAGAAGGATATTGACTTCTTGGCCGAATCTGCACTGGCTGATGCATGCACTCCCGGCAATCCCAGGGATGTAACCAAGGAAGAGATTGCGGAGATTTATCGCTCAATCCTGTAAATAATTTGACAATAACAAAATCCCCCGTCAAGCTGTTCTGGTGCTTGACGGGGGATCTTTTTGTCTGTTTAGGAAATGAGCTTTTGGGAATTCTTGTTCGAGGTTATGTAGTCTTGTACCTGCTTGAGGTTAGGGAAGGAGGACTGTCCGCCGTAGTTCATAACAGTAAGTGCACTGACAGCAGAAGCAAATTCCATATTTTCCTGCATCCCCATGTCCGTGGAGAGACCATAAGTAAAGGCACCTATGTAAGAATCACCTGCACCGGTGGCATCTACCGCATTCACCAGGCAGGGGTGGCAATTGTAGATTTTGCCTGCACTTATAGCTACCGAACCCTTTTCACCCAAGGTTATGACCACGCCCTTGCGCACTGATTTCTGGAGCAGGGTACCTATTTTGGCGGCCCCTGCAAAATCTTCTATAGTTTCCTCTGCCATAAAGGATGCTTCCGTTTCGTTCACTATAAGATAGTCTATTTTGGCCAGAGTTTCAGGTTTTACCTTTTTGGCCGGGGCATTGTTAAGGATGGTAATTGCATCATGTCCCTCCAATTTGTTCAAAGTGTACTCCATAAGATGATGGGGGATTTCCTGCTGGAAGATGACGTAGTTTGCTTCTGATATAACGGGGAATGCCTCATCGATGTCTTCCTCAGTGAGGAGGTAGTTGGCTCCCTTGATGACTGTGCTGTAATAATCCCCATCAGGCATGACATGTACCAGGCCTGTGCCAGAGGATCCGCGTTCCTTCACATAAGTAACGTCAACTCCGTTACGGCGCAGCTCGTTTTTGAGGAATGCACCGAACAAGTCTTGGCCTACACAGCCAACCATGGCTGTGTCCAGCCCCAAGAGAGCACAGGCTGCCGCCTGGTTAGAGCCTTTGCCTCCTGCGCCAAGAATCAGTTCGTTGCCGAAGCAGGTTTCACCTTTTTGGGGCATACGTTCCTGTTTCACGTTGATATCATAGTTCAGACTGCCGATTACAACAACTTTTTTGCTGGACATAGTAAGCCCTCCTAAATATGTAGAAATGGCAACTGCCATTTCACCGTCAAACTTTGTTGGAACGGACAGAGTCTTTGGTCTTTTGCAAGATGCTGTAAGAAGTTTTGTTGTATTTCAGTGCCAGCGTGGTGTAAAGGGCATCCAGGATATTCAGCTGTGCAATGCGGGCCGAAGCGTTTTCCCCGGTTAGAGGGGAATTTTGGGCCGAGGAGCATAGCACGATATCCGATACTTCAGTGACGGGACTCATAGCGTGATTGGTTATGCAGATGGTCTTGGCCCCTTGATTCCTAGCCATTTGCAAGACATCTATGACAGTCTTGGTCTTGCCGGAATGGGAAATGCCAAGAATGACATCTCCCTTTTGCAATATGGAGGATGTCATGAATTGCATATTCACATCCTGAAAGCTTATGGCTACAATGCCTATCTTCAGTAGTTTATGCCGGAAGTCCTGGCAGAGGATGCCGGATCCGCCGATGCCAACCAAGGCGATGCGGGCGGCGTGACCAAGTATCCAGGTCGCTTTGGTGAAGCTGCTGTAGTCAATCCCCGCCAAGGTGTCCTGGATAGCTACCTGGGAATTTATGAATACCTTTTCAAGGATGCGTTCAGGTCTGTCACCCTCGGCAAAGTTCTCTGCTTCGTCCTGATCCTTTTCTATGGTGCCTGAGCTTTTGATATATTCTTCCATAATATGCTTCAGCTCATAGAAACCCTTGCACTTCAGTTTCTTGCAGGCCTTGGTGATGGCAGCTTCACTTATGCCTAGCTGTTCTGCCAGTCCCCCGATGGATAACTGGGGGATTTCCGTATAGTTGTTGCTGATGAATTTCACCACTTGCCGCTCTTTTTTTCCTAAAGAGGGAGCAATACTTCTTGCGTAGACGATGATTTCTTTTCCGTTCATATTTTCCATAGTATCTTCCTCCGATTGACGATTTCATTATAAGTCACGGTGTGAGATTTGTAAATAAGGAATTTTATAATTCGCTTTATCGAGAGTAAAATTTTTATCTTAAAATTTACTGTTTAACAGTTTTTTGAGTAATATTCTTTACTTTTTCTTTACATAATAGTAAAGCAAGGATATACTGCATTTGTAATCGGATTTCGATTGACAAAGAAACCAAAAAGAAAAAATTCAGAAAGAAGTGTTAGGTATGAAGTTTGCCGCAAGAATCAATTCCTTCCGTCAGAGTCCGTTGCTCGTCAGGGAAGGCAAGAATCTTTCCATTGAAGAGTGCTTGGAGAAAATCTCAAAAATCAAAGGCATCACTCACGTGGAGTTGAACTATCCTGAGCATTTTAAGGACGTGACTGTAGCTGAAATGAAGCAGCTGGTGCA
>DOYB01000069.1 GCA_003518745.1 Selenomonas sp.
GCAAGATCCAGCAGCGCGTCCCTGCGGGTCATGCCCATACGCACATCGTCAAGCATCTTACGGCATTCCGTTACGAAGGGACCTTCCATACGAGTAACAATCTTACGGAGCGCCGCATCGAAGGAAAGGCCTGCCTGCACGCTGACGCATAAGAGATCCAGAACCTCGGGAAGCTGCTTTTGCATAGCGGCCTGCCGTGTTTTGATTTGCCTCGCCAGCGTACTTATCGGCAGCATACCTCCTATAATCACCCCCAACACCAGGAATGAAATACGTCGCACCATGGGCAAATCGCCGCCCTTGGACATTGCCACAAACATCCCACCACCAAAAACAGCAGCCAAAAGAATAATCTTGAATATGAATAATCCAACGCTGCTGTTGGCCGGTTTGCCTGCCACAACCATCTTGTGCTGTATAAATGCTTGAATCTTCTGTGGCGCAAACTGAAGCGCCACTCCCTCAATCCATCCCTTTGCAGGTATGACGACACGCTCAACGAAGGGTATATCCTCAAGCTTTCTCAGAGGCTTGCGGTCCTTCTGCTGTTCCACGCTGCCCCTGAAACGTGTTTCACGTTTTACCTCGGTGTCCATAGTCTGCAGAATCTGCATTCTCTGACGAACCTTGGACTGAGGCATAACCTTTTCCTGAATAAGCTTATAAAATAACAGGAAAAAGAATGCGATAAGCGAAAGGACGAACAGTAGTATCGCCAACGTCGTCATCAGAACATCCCTCCCTGATTTGACGAGGCGCCGGCCTCAAAGAAGCCCTCCGGCAACTCCACTCCATTCATCTGGAATTTTTCAAGGAATCCCGGCTGGAGCCCTGTAGACTCAAAATGTCCCACGGACTTGCCATCAGCATCAAACCCCGTCTGCACATAGTGGAAAATATCCTGGGTAGTGATGGTATTCCCCTCCATGTGCTGAACCTCCGTAATGTACGTAACCTTACGACTGCCATCACGGATACGGGACTGTTGCAGAACCAAATCTATCGCTGAGGAAATCTGCTCACGAATAGCCCTGACGGGAAGGTCCAGTCCAGACATCAGCACCATTGTCTCCAGTCGGGTCAAAGCATCGCGGGGCGTATTGGCATGGGCCGTGGTAAGGGAGCCGTCATGGCCCGTATTCATGGCCTGAAGCATGTCCAACGCCTCTCCGGAACGAACCTCTCCGACTATGATACGATCAGGACGCATACGCAGGGCGTTCTTAACCAGGTCGCGAATGGTTATGGCGCCCTTCCCCTCCAAATTAGCGGGGCGTGACTCAAGGGTCACCACATGCTCCTGCTGAAGTCTTAGCTCTGCCGCATCCTCTATAGTCACGATGCGCTCATTGTTGGGGATAAAAGAGGATAACACATTCAATGTGGTGGTCTTACCCGAACCTGTACCACCGGAAACCAAAATATTTATCCTTGCCTTGACACAAGCACGAAGGAACAGAGCCATCCTCTCATCCATGGTATTGAAGGCTATGAGATTTTCTACAGAAAACGGTTTCTTGGAGAATTTTCTTATGGTAATCGAAGGCCCCACCAAAGAAAGGGGTGGAATAATGATATTAACGCGGGACCCGTCCTCCAATCGCGCGTCCACCAATGGGGAAGATTCGTCGCACCTCCGGCCTATGGGGGTCAATATGCGTTCGATGATGTTCATTACATGGGCATCATTGTTGAATTTCACATCTGTCAGCGTCAGCTTTCCAAGACGTTCGACAAAAATCTTCTTGGGGCCGTTTACCATCACTTCTGTGATGGAGTCATCCTTCAAGAGCGGCTCTAAGGGACCAAGCCCCAGCATCTCGTCCCGAATCTCCGCCACGAGACGCGAACGCTCCCCCAATGCCACCGCATACGGGTTGGCCTCCATGACACGCCTGAAATATTTATCGATAATTAAATCCACTCGAGCAGGATCCTGATGCTTAGCCGAGAGGATTTGCTGTTCCTCAGGACTAATTTCCTCCACGATTTTACGGTGGATCATAAGCTTCAGATTTTGTGTGCGATCCTCAGTCGGAGCATTGTCCGCCTTTTTGCCGGAAGAAAAAATCATGACCTGCAAATTTCTTCCATCAGTGCGTCCCAAACGGGTCAACAGGGACATATTTTTTCACTTCCTCCCAGTGAACTTCCTGCTTAAATATCGTAGAAAATGTTTTCCAGTATCAGCTACCGCTACAAGCTTCGTAGTTGACTTCACTATTCATCGAACTCCATACATAACTTAAACCCACCACTTCACAGAGTTTTCGCTCAAATAAGATCACCATGCTTTTCTCCGCTGCCACCGGTAGCCGTATATGGTTCGTCGTGTTTAACCTCACTATACATGTGATACGTTACCACCAGATGCTCCAAAGTGCCGCTCCCAACCACATTGAAAAAGGAGCCTGCCAAGGTGCCGCTGCTTGTATCCAAATCTGCCGTAAGAGTTACAATCACCTCACCGTTATTGATGTCAGATGTTTCATATTCAATTTTGAACTTTCTCTCATCCGTAGGATTCCAAAGATACGTGGAATTCGGCAGGAAATACCGATCTATTGTTATAGTCGGAGACTTGGAACTGTCATTTGTAAAGGTATTTTGATATGCCCCACGTATAGTGTCAAAACCGGAGGCCTTATAAGTTGCGTCCGGCAACATTGCGGCACTGCGAGCCGCATCCCTTGCAATATTGTTCAACGCCACATAATTTGAAAACATAAGTCCGAAATACATCAGCCCAATCAAGAACAAAACCAAAATCGGCAGTATAAATGCAAATTCCACAATGGACTGACCCTTTTGCGATTTACTCATAATGACTTTCCCCC
>DOYB01000096.1 GCA_003518745.1 Selenomonas sp.
TGCTTCAGTGGCCGGCGCATAGGCGAAAGCAATCAGGAACTGGCTGTGGTTCCGCCCAAGGATGAGACGAGCTTGGCCGAGATTCTGTACGACCTTTACAGCGTTATCCAGGATCGCAGACTGCACCCTGTAGACGGCTCATATACAAACTACCTTTTTGAAAAGGGACAGGACAAGATTCTCAAAAAGGTAGGTGAGGAGGCCGTAGAAACGGTTATAGCCTCCAAGAACATGAGGAAAGAGGATATCCTGTATGAAATGGGCGACCTTTGGTACCACTGCCTTGTGCTGCTGGCTTTCCACAACATTCGCCCGGAGGAGCTTTTTGCCGAGCTGATGAGCCGCCGCAAGGGAGGCAGCTATCACAAGTATACGGGTAAGACAGGGGAAAGACCGGATATGTAACCTTTACCATCCATTAGAGGGGAAAGAGATATAATTCCGGGTACGAAATACTGTTTTGTGCGAGGGTTTGTGGCAGGAAGGGGATTGCTTATGGGATTCAAGAAGAACGAACTTACATTTATATCTGTAATCATCTTTGGATTCCTGCTTTTTTCTTTAATCGGCCACATGGAGGAAAGAACACAGGTCGTAGTTCGGGAAGATACAACAAGTCGCGTGAAAAAGCATGCTCCGGTTGACAGTGAGACATTTTGCGTTTATCTCATTACGAGGGATCAGGTCAGCAACTACTGGCAGCAGATTGACATTGGCTGTCAGAAAGCCGTACAGGAGCTTGGAAATATAGACTACCATTGGACTGCTCCCACAAAGAACAACGTCGAGGATCAGCGTGAGGTTATTCAACAGGCGGTAAATGACGGGGCGGAAGCCATCCTGCTCGCCGCGTCATCCTATACGGAGTTGAATGATGTTCTGGATAAAGCAACCGCTGCAGGTATCAGGCTGATTTATGTGGACAGTCCTGCCAGTCATCCCGCGTTGGCAGAATTGGTGACGGATAACGTGGATGCGGGCAGGATCGCGGGGAGAACGATGCTGCAGGCTTTGGAGGAAGCCGGAATCAAAAACGGTACAATTGGGCTTGCGGCAGGCAGCAGCAATGGAAAAAACGCTACATTGCGCAGTCAGGGTTTCAGGGAAATATTCCAAGGCACCGGATTTACGGTAGCACCTACTGTTGCGCACGATGGCAATCGTGAAAACATAGAAAAAGAAGTGATAAATCATCCTGAGTATGTTGGATTCTTTGGGGCCAATGAGCAGGTCACATGGATCATATCTGAGCAGGTACAGGCATCCAGACGAAAGCCGATTATCGTGGGATTTGATACCTCGGATTTTACGCTGTCCATGATTCAAAAAGGGATTATTTATGCTACGATACAGCAAAATACGGAAAAGATGGGCTATGAAGGGATAATGCTGGCTGTAGCCTCGCTCAGGGGAGAATCAGTTGGAGCGGATAAAAAAAAGGATATGGGTGTCAATGTCATTACAAAGAATCGATTATGAAAAATTGGTAAGCAATATACACGCAGGAAGCATATTGCTTATTGCAAATATCCGCTTAACGTGATATACTTGCCAAGTAGTTTTGTTCCGCGGCTAGGGATGTCGAATACTCCAACGCATCCTTTGCTGCAGGAGAATTGAAGGTTTAGGAGGATAAAACATGTTAACACAGGAAGAAAAGCAGGAAATCATGAAGAAGTATGCTATGACAGAGGGAGATACAGGTTCGCCTGAGGTGCAGATTGCCGTATTGACCGCTCGCATTTCATACCTCACTGAGCATCTCAAGGAGCACAAGAAGGATCATCATTCCCGCCGCGGGCTTCTGAAGATGGTCGGCCATCGCCGCCGTCTGCTGGGATATCTCTATAAGAAGGACATCGAGCGCTATCGCGCCATTATAGGTAAATTGAACCTCCGTAAGTAATTTCGGGACGGTTCTCAGAGGAGCGGGGCATCTGCCCCGCTTTTTTCCGTAATTTACGGTATTTCGATAAAAACTGTTTGCTTATGCGAAGGTCTAAAGCGAAAGATTTTCCTCTTGATGACCTCAAAGGCAGGAAAAATATATTTTTTCTTGAATAGTTACTGAGATGGGGATTTAGGGAGGGAGCCTTCGTGAAAAAAGTCATTATAATCATTGTGCCGTTTATAATGGTCTCCTTACTGGCGGGTACTTTGGGAGCCTACACCTACTATAAGAAGCTGCCGGCTTATTCGATGAAAATCATTCGTTCTTCCATACCCAACCACGATTGGGAAACCTTCAGTACCTATGTGGATGTGGATGCCATTGTGGAATCAGCCGCGGGAGAGCTGTTGGCAAAAAAAATGGCTAAGATGGAGAAGGATACAGCCGCGTATTCCATGAATCAGCTTTCTGAGGTATATGAGAATCAGGTTAAGCCCGAATTCATTAAAACCGTGAGAAAGGCTTTTGAGGACTACATTTCTTATGGAAAACTGAAATTGCCTGAAGGAAAGGAGCTTTCCGACACCGAACGTATGCTGAAACGTGGACAGATAAATTCCATGCAGATTGCCAGTATCACAAAGCCCTCAGTTACGGAGGGCGGTGGTACCATCGGGATTGAATTTATCAATAATGAGCTTAAGACCAGCTTTGAACTTAAGGCCAAAATCGTGCAGCAGGGTGACGGAACGTGGAAGATTACGGAGATTAGCGGTTGGGACCAGTACGAGAAAGCTGTCGACAGGGCGTACAAGGCAAAGCTGGACAGCCTTAATGGGCCGATACAGCGCAAGATGCAGGATATTGTCAATATCAAGTCAATCAACGGTGAGATATCGCCCAGGGACGAATACGGATTTTCAGAAACACTGCGTATGAATGTCAAGGTGGACATTAAATCCGACCAGCCGCTTTATTCCATAAAGGGCAGGATAAATATCGACGTAGCCGGTGGGGAGGATACCTTCGCGCCCTTTGAAATCGACATGAATTACAAACCTACGGGAGCGCAGACCATAGTGGTTGACAAGGTGCTGAATCCCTTTGTGCGTTCTGATGTGAAAATCATGAGGAATGGACTTAGAAAGAGTGATTTTCATGGGGAAATCACAGAAGTCACATACAGGGACGGGACAAAGCTGGAGACTTTGACGGAATTGCCGAATTGAACGGGGGAATCAAAATGAAGCAGTTTTCCTATTGTATTGATCAGAACCAAAGTATTTCCACCTGTCTTGATGAATTCCGGAAAGCTTGTCCGAAGGATTATTCGGCTATTTGGGTTACTGTCTTTACCAGTATTGCCAAGTCGAATCCCATTTGGTCCATAACTGAAAAAATTCACGAAGCGGTGCCTGACGCGTTGATTTCCGGCATGACAACTGCCGGGGAAATGCTGTCTGGACGTTTGTGCATGGATTCCACGATTCTGAATTTCATGGTATTTGAAAAAACTAAGGTCAAGGTATTTGCCTTCGATTTTTCAAGGATGAGTCCGGAGGACGCGGGAACAGTGTTGATGGGCTACTGCCGTCCTCGGAAAGAGTTGGTATCCGCGGCTCTGTTTGCCACTCTGAAGACGAGCAATGTTAAGCCCTTGTTCAGGACCTTGAATCAGCTGCCTCCTGAGATTACCGTTTTTGGGGGCGGCGCTGATACGCATCAGGAGGATGGGGTTCCTTACGTTTTTACTTACGGAGCTATATTCAAGCGGGGGGCAATGGTCGTCTGCCTTGAAGGCAGTGAGCTTGAGGTGAAGATTGCCTCTCATCTTGGCTGGAGACCGGTGGGAGAAGAAATGGAAATCACCGAGATGTTTGGAGACAACATCATCACTAAATTGAATAATCAGCCTGCCATTTCCGTTTATGAGAGTTCCCTGAAGGAGTGCGGTGAGGACTGCCCGGCACAGGACAATATGGACTTTCCGGTGCTTCTGGAGAGGGACGGGCAGGTTCTGGCGCGTATGGCAAGGTCGTATACCAATGACGGGGCAATGCTTTTCACCGCGGATTTCGAACCGGGTGAAAAGGTTCGCGCCGCCTGCGGTAATACCGATGAGATTATCAAGCTATCTGAGGATATTAAGGAAAGCATAGCAAAATTCGAACCTGATGGCATAATGGTATTCAACTGTGTTTCCAGAAGAACCCTGTGGGGTGGAAACACGAGAATTGTCTCTGATTTTCTGGAAAACCTTGCTGTGCCTAATGCCGGTATGTATACCTACGGGGAAATCGGCCGGTTTGGAAAAAATATTCAGGTTCTGAACGCGACTATGCTTTTGGCAGGGTTCAAGGAAGGGAAAAGTAAGGGAGAATAAATGGATTCACTTGTATCGAAGGAAAATAAGAAATTATATCTAATAAATTACGGTTGCCAAATGAATGTTTCCGACGCGGAGCGCATGAAGGGACAGCTTAGAACAATAGGATACGAGGAAACAGATAAGGCTGAGGATGCCGACCTCATAATAATCAATACCTGCTGTGTCCGTGAGTCCGCGGAAGATAGGGTATACGGGAAGATAGGGGAAATAAAGCATTTAAAGCGGTTGAACCCGGAGCTTATTTTCGGAATTACCGGCTGTATGGCCCAGAAGGAGGGGGAGCGTCTCATTGAGAGGGCTCCCCACATAGATTTTGTCCTGGGAACCAATAAGGTACATGAACTGCTCTCCACTGTTGAGCGCATTTTGGCAAAGAGGGAGCATGTGGTGGATGTGCTGCTCAAGGAAGCGGGACTGCCGGAGGATGTCCCTGTGGCAAGAGGAAGCGGAGTTTCTGCCTGGGTTCCAATTATGTACGGCTGCAATAATTTCTGTACCTATTGTATTGTCCCCTATGTGCGCGGAAGAGAACACAGCCGTCTTCCCGAGGATGTGGTAGCCGAGGTTGAGGAGGCCGTGGAGCAGGGCTATAGTGAGGTAACTCTTTTGGGGCAGAACGTGAATTCCTATGGCAAAGACCATAAGAGGGCAGATTTTGCGGAGCTCCTGCGCCGTGTCGACAAGGTGCCGGGAATTAGAAGGGTGCGCTTCATGACCTCCCATCCGAAGGACCTGAGTGATGAGGTGATAAGGGCCATACGAGATGGAGAGCACCTTTGCGAACACATACATCTTCCTGTCCAGTACGGAAGCAATCGGATATTGAAGGCTATGAACCGGGTATATACGGTGGAATCCTACAGGGCTCTTGTGGGGCGTATACGTGAAGCCATTCCGGAGGTCAGTCTTACTACAGATCTCATCGTCGGTTTCCCGGGAGAAACAGATGAGGATTTCCTGGAGACTCTTGATTTTCTCAAAGAAATACGCTTCGACGCGGCATATACATTTATTTATTCCAAACGCTCGGGAACGCCAGCGGCTGCCATGGAGAATCAGGTTGATGATGAACTGAAGAAGGCGCGCCTGCAGAGGCTTATGGACGTTCAGAATGTTATCAGCCTGGAAATCAATGAGAGTCTTGAAGGAAAATGCCTGGAGGTATTGGTGGAGGGTCCCAGTAAGACGGATGAGTCTGTCTATATGGGGCGTACTCGTACAAACAAGCCGGTGTTGTTTTCCCACAGTAACGAACAGCCGGGAGATTTTGTCAAGGTTCGTATAACCCAGCCACAGACTTGGGTGCTTAAGGGGACTGTGCTGTAAGATGCGTAAGTAAAAGGGAGGAACGTGAGTATTACAATGGAATTGACGCCAATGATGCAACAGTATTTGGCTGAAAAGGACAGGCACCCGGACGAAATACTATTCTTTCGTCTGGGCGATTTTTATGAGATGTTCTTTCAGGACGCGATTACAGCCTCAAAGGAACTTGGTCTGACACTTACCAGCAGAAGCGGTGATACTGAAAAGGCTCCCATGTGCGGTATACCGTATCATGCGGCGGAGAGCTATATAAACAAGCTGATAAATAAGGGCTATAAGGTGGCTATTGCCGAACAGATTGGGGATCCAAAGGCCAAAGGACTGACAAAGCGTGAGGTCATAAAGGTCATAACTCCGGGAACGGTGCTTTCGGAATCGGCTCTGAAGGATGCTCAGAATAACTACATTGCCCTTATATATGAGAAGGAAGCTGAGATACTTTTGGCAGGGGCGGACATTTCCACCGGGGAGTGCTTCTATGGCAGTTATGAGGGGCGGGACAGGCTCCAGTCCCTTTTCGATCAATTGTATCGCCTGATGATGCCTGAGCTGCTTTTGGTGGGAGAGCTTTCCTTCAAGGGGGAGCTGGAGGAATTCATTGGGCTCCGTATGCCACGCTGCGCGTTTACAATGCTTTCCGGTATTTCCAAGCATGTGGACGACCGCATAATAGAGCATTTTGATGCTGCCAATAGGCCGGAATCCCTTTCCGCAAAGGAAGCCGTAGCCACGCTTTTGGATTATCTTCACGATACTGTGCGCACGGATCTTACACAATTGTCCAGACTTAACCGCCTTGATACCTCAGACAATCTCGTATTGGATACATATACCCTGAGAAATCTGGAGATTACACGCAATCTTAGGGATGGCGGAAAAAAGGATACCCTTTTGGATACATTGGATTTTACCCGTACTGCCATGGGGGCAAGGCTTTTACGGAAATGCCTGGAATATCCGCTTGTAAATGTCCTGTCCATTAACCGAAGGCTTGACGCGGTGGAGGAACTGGTAAAGGATTTTTCCCTAAGAGGAACGCTCAGGGATGGTTTCAGGGATATTCGGGACTTTGAAAGACTGCTCACCAGGATAGAGGTAGGGGCAGCTAACGCAAGGGACCTGATCGCGCTGAAGGTTTCACTTCAGTGTCTGCCGGATATACGGACAGCATTGGAGCAGACCGGGTCTGCTCTTTTGCGGGAGTGCTTTCAGAACATGGAGCTCTATGGGGATTTGGTTGAACTCCTTGAACGCTCTATTGTGGATGAACCGGGAATATCCCTCAGGGATGGCGGCATTATCAAAGACGGATATGATGAGGAGCTCGATGAATACCGCCGGATATCCAGAGACAGCAAATCCATGCTGCAGGAAATAGAGGAGCGGGAAAAGAACGATACGGGCATCCGTTCCCTTAAAGTGGGGTATAACAAGGTTTTCGGCTATTA
>DOYB01000158.1 GCA_003518745.1 Selenomonas sp.
TTTTTCTTACCACCGCAGAATAATGTAAAAAACTGCCATTCTTCCATTGAAAATTATGGGAATAAATGGTAGCCTTATGTATTGGATATATCGTCTTAGCATCGAAAAAATTTCAACTATTTCGGTGCCTGTAGGATATCCGTAAACTCGAATTTATGGATACAGAGGAAAAAAAGGAGCATCAAGTTCATGTTTAAAGCAGAAGACAAGGCAGCTATACTGGTGGAAGCGCTGCCATTCATACAGGAGTTTTACGGCAAGACCATCGTGGTCAAATACGGCGGCAACGCCATGATAAATGACGACCTTAAGGAGAAGGTCATGCAGGATATCGCCCTTATGAAATATGTGGGTATCCGTCCTGTGGTGGTTCATGGGGGCGGCCCTGAGATTACGGAATTCCTGAAGAAGGTCGGCAAGGAATCCAGCTTCGTCAGCGGACTCCGCGTTACGGATTTGGAGACCGTTGAGATCGCTGAAATGGTGCTGGACGGGAAGGTGAACTCCGAGATTGTCAACCTGCTGAACCAGCGTGGTGTCCGCGCCATCGGTCTCAGTGGCAAGGACGCTGGCCTTATCAGGGCCAGAAAGAAGCTCGCCACCGTATATGAGGGCGAGGACAAGAAAAAGGTCGATATCGGCTATGTTGGTATGGTGGAACAGGTAGATATCCGTGTCCTTAATGACCTTCTGAACAACGACTACGTCCCTATCGTCGCCCCCATAGGCGTCGGTGAACAGGGCGAAAGCTACAATATAAACGCGGACTATGTAGCGGCTGAAATAGCGGGGGCGCTGCGCGCCTCCAAGCTGCTGCTGCTCACGGATATCGAAGGAATCTATAAGGACTACAATGACAAGAGCACCTTCATCTCAACTATGAACTTGGGAGAGGCAAAGGAGTATATAAAGACCGGTGTTATATCCGGCGGCATGATTCCCAAGACCGAGGCATGTATCAGGGCGCTTGAACTCGGCGCGAGAAAGACTCATATAATAGACGGACGCCTCCCCCATTCTATCATACTGGAAATCTTCACTTCAAAGGGTATCGGTACACAAGTGTTGCAGTGAAAGGAAGAATTCAAATGAAAGAAACATCTCAGCAGATTTTTGAAAAAGACAAGCAGGGCTATCTCCCTGTCTTCAACCGCTATCAGATTGTCCTCGATCATGGCGATGGTGTCTATCTCTACGATATCGAAGGAAAAAAATACATTGACTTCCTTGGTGGCATTGCGGTCAACGTACTGGGTCATAACTATGGTCCTCTGGTAAAGGCGGTTTCTGAGCAGGCTGGTAAGCTCATACACTGCTCAAACCTCTACTATACACAGGCTCAGGCAGACGCGGCAGAAAAGCTCGTAAAGCTCAGTGGTCTTGGAAAGGCCTTCTTCTGCAACTCCGGCGCGGAGGCCAATGAAGGTGCTATCAAAATCGCCCGTAAATATGCCCACAGCATCAGCCCGGACAAATCCCAGATTATTACAGCCTGGGAGAGCTTTCATGGCCGCACCATAGCCACCTTGACCGCAACGGGCCAGCCCAAGTATCAGGAGGGCTTCGGTCCCCTGCCCGACGGCTTCGACTACGTGCATTACAATGATATAGATGAGCTGGAAAAACTCATGAGTGAAAATACCTGCGCTGTAATGCTGGAAACCATTCAAGGCGAGGGCGGTGTCTATACCCCAAAGGGCGATTATCTTAAGCAGGTCCGCGCCCTCTGCGACAAGTATAATGCCCTTTTGATACTGGATGAGATTCAGGCCGGAATAGGCCGCAGTGGCAAGTTCTTTGCCTATGATAAATACGGTATAAAGCCCGATATCGTAACTCTTGCGAAGGGGCTTGCGGGAGGAGTTCCCATCGGCGCCTTCATCGTAACCGACGAAGTGTCCAAGGCATTTCACGCAGGCGATCACGGAACCACCTTTGGAGGAAATCCTCTGGCCTGCGCCGCGGCAAATGTGGTGCTTGACACAGTGCCGAAGGCCGAATTTCTCGCAAATGTGGAGGAAGTCGGCTCATATTTCAAGGATAAACTGCTGAAGCTTCAGGAGAAGTATCCTGCCCTCATCTCAGAGGTTCGCGGCGAGGGGCTGATTCTCGGCGCTGAACTTACCCGCCCCGGCAGAGATATAGTCAACGAGTGTCTGGCTAAGGGGGCAATCATAAACTGCACCTCTGGCAATGTCCTACGATTCATTCCTCCCCTTATCATCACTAAGGAACAGGTAGACCAGGTAATGGAAATACTTGATGAAACCCTGTCTGCTCTCTGATTCACTGTGAAATTACAGGCTCCCGCGCTTTTGCGCGGGAGCCTGCTTGTTATTGAGGAAACTCACTCTTTCTTAATTTTCTTTCCCAAATCCTCAAAGAAGGATTTACATATGCGTCCGAACATTCCCTTCTGACCGTGGAATGAGTCGTCTCTTACACGGAAGTCCTCCCTCGCGAAAACCTGCTGACCTGTCCTGGCATCATAAACACCGAATTTCATACGCACAGTACTGGTATCTATCCTCTGAGGCGGATGTACCACAGGTACAGTGGTATAATAGGTTTCCTCATACCAGCTGCCATCGTGTCTCCTGACTCTGCGTTTTTCCTCCCTGCTCTCCCAACTGGTATATCCCGGTTTAATGTAATAGTCGTCATGCCACTGGGTAAGCTCCGATGTTACATATAAATCAACGCCATATGGTATTTCCGTCTGTCCCTGTATCATGTCCCTGCCGTCCAGCAGCTTATACTTGGGCCTTGCGGCATTCTTATAATATTCATCCAGCAAAGCCCTGGCCATGATATCATTGTCAAATTCAGAGGTATCAGTAAACTTCACGCCATATACAAGTACTGTCTGTACTTTAGTGAAATCGTACCCCTTGTCAACCCAGTCAGTCTTCTCCGCGCTTACGGACAGGGTACACAATATTGTCAGGCAAAGCGTCAGCAGCAAAATGCGCCAGCGTTTCATAATTATCCATTCCCTTCAATAAAGCTAGATAGAACTAAATCAGAAATCATTTAGCGGCCGCTTCTGCCTTTCCATCTTTTTTCTCCGCCAATGCTTCTTCAAAGGTCTTCGCGTTCTTTATTTCCTTCGGAAGATTTATGGTCTTCTTTGTATCAGGATTGAGATATGTTGTATAGGACTTCAGCTCGCTGTAGAATGCCAGATTTTCCAACATGCTCCGCAGTCCATCACTCAATTCCAAGCTTCTGTCATCCAACGCGGCCTTCGCGATTCCGTGAATAATTCCGGAAAGATCCATGGAGAAAGTGATTGTCTGCCAATCCTTCTTGTCCACTGTCCATGTGCACCAGATATCCGTACTTTCAAGCCCTTTCTTCACATAACCCAAGAACTGTTCACGGGTAGCCTTTTGTTCCGGTGTTATTTTTTCATCCTTCTCATCAGCAAAGGCTGTATCTAATTTTTTGCTGAGCGCTGCCGCGTCCAAATTCAGCAGCATAGTGCGCTGATTATCGGTCTCCTGCAGAACCTCAGCGGATTTGACCATGGAAATCATATCCTGCAGATCGGCCTCGTTGGGAGTCCCAACGGAATCCACCACTGCTGCCGAAAGCTCCGGTGCATCGATCCTTGTCCATTCCTCCCCAAGCTTGTAGTAAACGGCCATCTTGTTCTTTTTCTGCTCCAAGCAGAAGGGCACCACCAGTGACTGCGTGTTCCCCTTGTTGTCTGTCATAATCCCCGTAAAGCTTCCGTCAAGCAAAAGCTCCTTCTCGTTTCGGGAAACGCCTTGAAAGTCAATGTCTGCCTTTACGCTGGGCAGGAAAAAGTTTAGCTGCTCACGGAATACCCTTTTGTC
>DOYB01000266.1 GCA_003518745.1 Selenomonas sp.
GTGAGAATAAGCTCTATTCCCGCAAAAACTGTTACTTTTCCGGAGTTTATATTTAATTCCTTCATAGCCACAAATCACAAATATCCATAAATAAATTCATAATCGATATTATACCCCAAAAATTAGAAATCGTTTTCATAATTTTGGTGACTCAAAAAAATAACTGCCCCAAAAGGCAGCTATCCCATGTAGTTTGCCGAAATATTCCTCTGACTTAGTAGATTATAGGCACAAATCAGAAGGAAATTTCGCGCTGACTAACCTCAGTACAACAAAACCTAAGGCTAATCCATATAATTACATTTCCTGCTGCAGCTTCAGCAATTCAGGACATAAATCCCCAATGGACGTAGAAAGCTCCTCCTGTGGCTGCAACAGTTCCAGCACAGGCCGCATCGTCTCCTGAAACTTCTCCTCATCCTGCATGAGCGCAAGAATTGCTGAGGTATTTACCGCGTCTGCAAGGGCTGTATGCTGAGTTCCTTCAAAATTCCTGTCCATTGCTCCAAGGGCATGCTTCAGGGCAAGGCTGTTGTGGAGACCAAGCCTGTCATCAAACTTCTTTTGCAGATCCACCCAATGAGAGTTGAGCCACCCCACATCGAAACCCGAAATCTTCATACGGCACTCCTGACGGAGCTGCTTTATGTCAGAATTGCTCCAGGAATAAATAGTGGTATCCCCATCACCAATCCAGTCCATGAATTTCTGAAATGACGCAATGAATCCCTCTTTATCACAAACCATTTCATCGGTGATACCTGTAAGCCTCGTAATATGCTTCTTTATGCTGCCATATTCCGGCTTTACATAGCATTGGAACTCATCAATCTGCTCATACGAATCATTCAGCTTCACCGCTCCGATCTCTATAACCTCATCGGTCAGTTTCTTCCTTATATCATTGTACTCCCTGCTGACGGGATTCATTTCCAAATCAATGACAACATGATACATGCTTGAACTCCTTTGAAAGCCATCCTTCATATGGATTTAACCGAAACTACTTCCATCTATTTTACGTTATATTATCGATTTCTTCAACTTTTTTTCAAATCTCATGCCACAGCCTTTTCAAATCAACGGGACTTGACTTCTCCATGCCATTATGGGAAGATATGATAATATTGGACATTAGATATATTCGGGAGAAATATAATGGAACAAAAAAGCTTCGAGGAACTTGGCATAGGAACTGCCCTTGCAACTGCGCTTTCAAAACAGGGCATCAATATACCTACCTCAATACAGGAAAGCGCGATTCCCCAAATACTAAATGGAATCAGTGTAATCGGACAGGCTCCCACAGGAACGGGCAAGACATTGGCATATCTTCTGCCACTGCTCCAGACCTTGGATGCCGGTATTCCACAGGTACAAGCGATTATTCTGGCTCCGACCTATGAGCTGGCCATGCAGATTTACAGGGTAGCTGATAATCTCATAAAAGCCGCGGGGCTGAGTCTGAAGGTTCAATCCCTGATAGGAGGGGCAAATATCGCCAGACAGATAGATGCCCTTAAAAAGAAGCCACAGCTTGTAGTAGGCTCTACGGGACGCATTACTGAGCTTGCCGAAAAAGGAAAGCTAAAGCTTCAACGGACAAAGCTCATGGTTCTGGATGAATTTGACCGTCTTCTGGACGATCAGAACCTTCAGCTAACCCGTGAGCTTATAAATTCGCTGCCTGATGCTGACAATATACAGTACCTTATGTTCTCAGCCACAGCCCCCAAAAAAGCATTGAGTCGGGCTGAATTCCTAAACGAACCAAAGCTCATTCAGGTAAAAGAAGAAACCGTGATACCTGAAACCTGTGAAAACCTTTACTATATCATACCCTTCCGCCAGAAAATCGATTTTCTGAAGCGTATCACAAGGAGTCTCCCTATTGAGAAGGGACTTGTATTCGTAAATAAGTCCTTTTCAGCGGAGCGTGCGGTTGAGAAACTGTCCTATGAGGGAATCAAGACAGGAAGTCTGATTGGAAACGCTGATAAAAGCCGTCGAAAGCAGGTACTGGCTGATTTCGAGAATGGAAAACTCCAGCTCCTACTTTCAACGGATCTAGCTGCCCGTGGACTTGATATCGGTGGAGTTGACTACGTCATAAATGTGGATTTCCCCGAATCATCACAGATATATCTGCACCGTGCGGGACGAACTGCCAGAGCCGGAGCAGAGGGTAAAGTAATTACACTTTCGGATCCCAAGGAGGCATACCATATAGAGGAAATAGAAAAATCCCTTGGAATCCGCTTCAAAAAATTGAAACGTTGATACGGAGGTTTTTTTCTTGGACATTGTGCCAATACTCCTGCAGCTACTGTTAGTGGTTTTCCTCGTATTCATGAACGGATTTTTCGTGGCGGCCGAATTTTGCTGCGTCAGGATACGTCCCTCAAGACTTGAGACACTAATACAGGAGGGAAATCGGAGAGCCGGTTACGCCAAGCAGCTTACCGATGAGCTTGATGCCTCCCTATCGGTCACACAGCTTGGAATTACCCTTGCTTCACTTGGCCTTGGCTGGGTAGGCGAACCCTTCGTCGCAACCCTGATCCTTCCTGTCGTTGCCGGATTCGGACTGGACGAAACAATAGGGCATACCGTCTCGCTCGCTGTGGCATTCACCATTATAACGGCCATGCACATAATACTTGGGGAACTCACCCCAAAGTCAATGGCCATATCAAACGTAGAGCGCATAATGCTCAGCGTTGCGCTGCCAATGCTCATATTTAAGTATTTAATGTTTCCCTTCGTATGGATACTTAACCATATGGCAAATTGGGTTACCCATAGTCTTGGCTTTGAAACGGGAACAGAGGAAACCGCACACACTGAAGACGAAATACGCCTCCTTATGGAGGAAAGCCATAAACAGGGCCTTATAGACGATACTGAAGTAGATTTCGTAGACAATGTGTTTGACTTCACTGAAAGAAGTGTCAGGGAAATAATGGTTCCTCGTACCGATATGGTCTGCCTTTACCTTGAGGATGACTCAGATACCCATATAAAGACCATATTGGAAGAGGAAATGACCCGATACCCCATATGTCGTGAAGACAAGGATCATATAATAGGCTTTCTCCACGTAAAAGACCTTATGAAATCCCTCTATACTGAAAAAAGAAGAAACCTCAGAAAACTGTCCAGAAAGGCGCTGTTCGTGCCTGAAAGCATGCATGTGGACAAGCTTCTGGAAACAATGCAGAAAAATCGCTCCCAGCTTGCTATTGTGGTAGATGAGTATGGCGGTACCTCAGGCATGGTGACAATAGAGGACGTTATAGAGGAAATCGTAGGGGAAATACAGGACGAATTCGACGAGGAACGTCCTGTGGCTGAAAGACGAGGAGAGCTCATATATTCAGTGGATGCTATGATGCTCCTTGAGGATCTCGAGGATGTACTTGAAATAGAGGTTGAGGATGACGATGTGGATTCCATAGGCGGATGGCTCTACGATCAGCTCGGAGGGGCTCCAAGGGTAGGTCAGATGGCCTCATGGCAGGGAAACCTCTTCTTTGTAGAGGAGATTGAAGGTCTGCGCATATTGAGGATTTTGGTACGTCTTGCAAAGGCATTAGAAGAAGAACACGAAGAAATCGTATGATTTCTTCGTGTTCTTCTTTGTATTCAATTTAAAGATATATCTTATAAAATAAATGTAAATGTATCTTTAAAATTTAATTTTATTTATTAATTTTATATTTACATTTATCTAATCAATCTCATTTCTCTTGCCTGCTCATTAAGCCTATCAATTCTTTCAGATGTTGCGGGATGTGTGCTGAACAAACTTGAGAATGTTTGTTTTACCCCTGAAAGCGGATTAATGATAAACATGTGTGACGTAGCAGGAGTCGCATTCGGCAGCACTGCGCGTTGGGAATACATCTCAATCTTACGCAAGGCGTTGGCAAGATAAATCGGATTTCCACAGATTTCTCCTCCGCTTTTATCCGCATCATACTCCCTTGAACGGGAAATAGCCATCTGGATTATTGATGCCGCAAGCGGAGCAATTATAATCGTGACGAGGGAACCTACAAGACTGCCCCCTCCATCCCTGTCATCGTCACTTGAACGTCCGCCACCGAAAATAGCCGCGAACTGAGCCACCTGCGCAATCATCGATATAACACCTGCAATCGAAGCAGCAACAGTTGAAATAAGCGTGTCCCTGTGCTTAACATGTGAAAGCTCGTGAGCCAAAACCCCTGAGAGCTCATTATAATCAAGTGCCCTCATTATCCCGGTGGTAACAGCCACTGCCGCATGGGATGGATTCCTGCCTGTGGCAAAGGCATTGGGAACATCACTGTTTATTATGCATACCTTAGGCATGGGAAGCCCCGCGTTCATAGCAAGCTTTTCAACCAGTCTGTACAGGTCAGGCGCCTCTGCAGCCGTAACCTCAGTCGCGCCATAGGTCTTAAGCACTATGCTGTCACTGAACCAGTAGCTGAAGAAATTCATTCCCAGGGATATCAAAAGCATGATCATAGCCCCGGATGAACCTCCGATACTGCCTCCGACTGCCACAAGAATAGCAGTCAGAAGCGCCATAAGGACTGCTGTCTTTACTGTATTCATAGAAAACTCCTTTAACTTCATCAACATATACATAGAACACTGTCAATAAAATATTACCAAACGTATGCTATCAATGAAGAAAATCCAAATATATTCATATATCCAGATTTCGTACTAATTTAGCATTTTCTTCGATGAACTGGCGCCTTGGCTCAACCTTATCACCCATCAGGATAGTGAAAAGCTCATCCGCTTCCTCAGCATCTTCCATATCCACACGAAGCATTGTGCGACCTTCAGGATCCATGGTGGTTTCCCAAAGCTGCTCAGGATTCATCTCACCAAGACCCTTATAGCGCTGTACTGTGCTCCCGTCTCTTCCAACCTCTTCCAATTTCCTGGCAAGCTCTTCGTCGCTATATGTATACCAGTGCTTCTTTCCCTTTCGTATCTGATAGAGGGGAGGCTGGGCAATGAACACGTGTCCGTGTTCAATTAGAGGCTTCATATAACGGTAGAGGAAGGTCAGAAGAAGGGTACGTATATGCGCTCCGTCAACATCAGCATCTGTCATGATTATAATCTTGCCATAGCGCCTCTTCGCAAGGTCGAACTCATCGCTTATTCCTGTGCCAAAGGCAGTAATCATGGTGCGAATCTCCGCATTGGCAAAAATCTTATCAAGCCTTGCCTTCTCCACATTAAGGATTTTACCGCGCAGGGGAAGTATAGCCTGGAACCTGCGGTCACGCCCCTGCTTTGCGGAACCGCCTGCAGAGTCACCCTCCACCAGATATATCTCAGTCTGGTCCGGATCCTTCACAGAGCAATCCGCCAGCTTGCCCGGAAGACTTGAAACCTCCAGGGCATTCTTCCTACGTGTCAGTTCCCTGGCCTTACGGGCAGCTTCCCTTGCCCTTGCTGCCATGATGGCCTTGTCTATTATCTTCTTGGTAACCGCGGGATTCTCCTCAAAGTATTCCGAAAGTCCCTCGGTAACTATTGAATCAACTATTCCCCTTACCTCGGAGTTTCCAAGCTTCGTCTTGGTCTGCCCCTCGAACTGCGGTTCCCTGATTTTTAAGCTTATTACGCAGGTAAGCCCTTCCCTGACATCCTCACCCGAAAGGTTCCCCTCAGCATTCTTCAAAATTCCCTGCTTACGAGCAAAGTCATTGGCAGCCCTGGTAAGGGCTATCTTGAAGCCTGCCAGATGGGTTCCGCCTTCCTCCGTATTGATGTTATTCACGAAGCTGTATATATTCTCCTGATAACTGTCATTGTACTGGAGGGCAATCTCCACCACAGTATCGTCCTTGGTGCCGTTGAAATAAATAGGCTCAGGATTGAGCTTTTCTTTCTTACGGTTAAGGTGCTCCACAAAAGAGCTGATTCCCCCCTCGAAGTGGAAGGATTCCTGTTTGCCGCCATCGCGCTCATCCTTCAGCACTATGGTTATTCCATGATTGAGGAATGCCAGTTCACGAAGGCGGTGCTTCAACGTATCATAGTTATATGTAGTAACCGTAAAAATCTCGGGATCCGGGCAGAAATGCACCTTTGTTCCCGTTGTCTCGCATTCTCCTGTTATTTCCAGAGGCTTCTTCGTTACTCCGCCGGCAAAGGATATCTTATGTATCTTTCCGTCGCGGCGTACTTCCACATCCATGCAGGTAGAAAGGGCATTTACCACAGAAACACCAACACCATGCAGACCACCTGAAACCTTGTAGCCGTCACCGCCAAACTTCCCTCCCGCGTGGAGTACGGTAAGAACGACCTCCACCGCCGGCTTCCCGCTTTCATGCATATCAACGGGAATACCTCTGCCGTTATCGACCACGGTTATGCTGTTGTCATTATGTATGGTGACCTCAATCCTGTTGCAGTAGCCCGCGAGAGCCTCATCTATGGAATTGTCAACCACCTCATAGACCAGATGATGAAGTCCACGCTCAGATGTACTTCCTATATACATGCCTGGACGTTTGCGTACAGCCTCAAGTCCCTCAAGTATCTGAATCTGATCTGCACCGTATTCTCCTTCAACGGCCGTAACTTCAGCATTCTGCTCATCTCTGTGTATCTCTACACCAGAAAGATCAGGGCCTTCCATTATTTTCTCTATTGCAGAAAGAGCTGTTTCTTCGGAGGCAAGCTCTTCCTCCGTCAATTTTTCATTATCTAATTCCATAATCTTCTCCTTTGCAATTAAATATGGCAGCCGCCCTGCGTTTCAATGTCACAGGCGAGATAGCTGATAGATACCAGAAATCATTTGTTATCACAACTGATTTCGCATTTTCTAGTAAACCTTTACTATTACGTACTGATTCCCTGCTCATCATAAGCTTAAAAACATCATTATTCTCGCCGGATTTGAAAATCTCATAGTCATGAATGGAAATGATATCCTTAGCTCTTACTGATATATCATTCCCCAGATGAAGAAACATTTGTCCCTCTTCTCCTCCTTGTCCCCTTTCCCAGCGGAATAATATCATACCGCTTCGTAGGCTTGAACTCCTTTGGCTTAGCCAGGTCATACCTCAGCCTGTACAGGGTCTTTCTGACTATTTTATCCGTAAGATACTCAGGCTGCATGTGCAGATAAAGCATGACAACAATATGAGCGTTAAGACTTTCATAATCCTCAAGCCTGACCTTTGAAGCAAGCACCTGGAGCATTTCATCATGAACCGAATCAAAAATATCCGGTGTACAAGGCACATCATCCTTAATGTCATTGTACCGAAGCCAGGGAAGTTCGGAAAGAATACTCCTTATTCTGTTCCTTACCTCGTGCCTTCCACGGGACAAACATGACCAGCAGCGCTCTTCATCGGGAGGACACATTGCACCACACACAGGACATGGGTGCCAATCCTTTTGTACCCTCAGCTTTTCCAGCTTTTTCCTCTTTATGGACGCTGAAAAAAGCGTTTTCCTAAGTTTTTCATCCTGAACATAGGCACAATCACCTTTAAGCCCAACCAGCTCATCATCTGTAATGTTTACACTGAGAAGCTCCTTCCGAGGATTGACTCTGCCCCCATTATCTCCGGAATACGACTCTTTATTTTCAAGGATTTCCATGTCCCTGCGGTATGTGGAAACGATTTCATTCACTATTTCCTCGCCGGCACACTGATTTATGCGATTGATTATCTCACTCCGGAACATCCATATTTCCGCACGCCACGAATCCTCAGGCACATGCACGAAAAGTTTTTTGTGCCTTACGCCTATTGGATGAATATGCGCGGCAAAATCGCTTCCTATGAGCTCAGGAAGATGTTCCAAGGCATAGTGAGTCCTGTAAAGCCGATCCATTTTTTCACCCAAGGCTGACATGCTCCTGTGAATGAGCTGTCCAGCCTGTTCCAGACCAGGACTCCTCTTTGCCATATACTACCTCTTTCTGACTATACCTGCGTTAACGTGATATACGGCATCCTCCCCTGAATTTGGAAGGAAGGCTTCGTCGGTAGCCGTCACAATAGTCTGTATGCGCTCATGACGTATAAAATCCATAAGCTGGTGCCTTCTTACGGCATCCAGCTCGCTCATAACGTCATCCAGCAGAAGTATAGGATACTCTCCTGTCTCCACATGAAGGAATTCCAGCTCCGAAAGCTTTAGAGCCAGAGCCCCTGTCCTCTGCTGCCCCTGAGATCCGAAGGAGCGGAGATCCACTCCGTTCACACTGATGATTATATCGTCATGGTGCGGCCCGATACATGTAGAACCTCTTGAAATATCATTATTTCTAAGCTCCACTATCCTCTTATTATACCATGAAAGCAAGTCTCTTGTCACATTTTCTTCCATGCCGGAAATCCGATATGAAATAGAAAGCTCCTCAGTATCCGCGGAAATCCGCCTCTGCACTGAATCAGAGAGGTTACTCAGCTTCTTTACGGCATCTATCCTCTTTGTTGCTATCCTGGAGGCAAATTCAGCCAACTGGCCGTCCCACAGCTCAAGCATATCTACAGACGCGCTATGCTCGCGAATACGCTTGAGAAGAGCATTTCTCTGGCTGACTATGTGAGTATACGACAGCAGGTCATGGCAATATGCAGGATTTGCCTGGGAAAGCTCCCTGTCCAGAAAACGACGTCTCTCCGCGGGAGCCCCCTTTATCAGAAAAAGGTCTTCAGGAGAAAACAGCACCACATTCAGTTTGCCTATTAGTTCGCTCCTCCTGATAGGACTTTCATTCCAAAGAATGGTCCTTCTCTTTCCACGCTTGAACTCAAACTTAATATTATGTCCCACCCCTATACGCTCAAATGAAAGCTCCAAAATAGCGCCTGGCTCATTCCAATAGATGAGATCACTGTCGTTATGTGTGCGATGAGACCGCCCAAATGCTGAATAGTAAACGGATTCTATAATATTCGTTTTTCCTTGGGCATTTTTCCCTAAAAATATGTTTATATTATCGCAAAAATCAAGGGCAAGCTCTTTGTAATTACGATAATTTCTAAGGGTCAGACTGCGGACCAGCATAATTCATTTCCCTTAGTGATTTGTTCGTACAGGCGTTACCATGTACAGAAAAGCAGAATCAGCACTGTCGTGAACAGCAGCCGGCTTAAGATAATCATTCATCGCAAAGGTACATTCCTCACCATCCATATTCTTCAGAACATCGGCTATATACTGAGCGTTGAAGGCAATATTGACCTCGGGGCCTTTTACCGTAGCAGGGATTATTTCTTCAGCGTTTCCTACCTCCGGATTATTTGAAAAGATGTGGAGCTGTCCGTCACTGAACACCAAGCGAATAATATTGTATTCATTGGCTCTCGAAATCAGTGAGACGCGGTCAACTGCTCCCATCATGTCGTCCTTATTCATTATGGCTTCTGTCTGGAAGGCTTTTGGGATTATGGCCTTGTAATCAGGGAAATTACCCTCAATCAGCCTTGAAATCATGTAGAAGTTTTCAAATTCAAAACTGATTTGCTTTTGTGAGCATACAATCCTGACATCTTCTGAACTGCCAGTACTGATTATATGCAGCAGCTCATTCAATGCTTTGGCGGGGATGATGAGCCTTGCATTTCCTATACCCTCATCCAGGGTTTCAGTCTTTACCGAGAGTCTGTGAGTATTTGTTGCGGCCATGGTCACGAGTTTATCATCTATATCAAGATAGCATCCTGTGAATATAGGCCTTACTTCATCTGTAGAACATGAGAATACTGTTTTTCTGATAAAGCTTTCAAGTATATCATTTTTCATGTTAAAGGACATTGTCCCTTCCAGATAGCGCATGGTGGGATATTCTCTGGCATCCATATTGAGGAGCTTGAATTTCGCGGTTTTAGACTGAATTATTACAATATTCTCATCTTTGTTGAAGGTAAGACTAACTGTTTCGCCGGAGAGTTTACGCATTACCTCTTGAAGATATCTGCCGGTAATTACGATTTCGCCGGGTTCTGATATTTCCGCGGGTATTTTTGCCAATATCCCAAGTTCGTAGTTTGTTGCTTGGATTTCAAGCGTTTCATTGTCGGCTTTGAGATATATTCCGGAAAGAACGGGAGTCTGGGGTTTGGAAGGAAGTGCTCTCGATACAATCTGTATGGCATTGGTTATTTCTTTCGTAATGCAGGTCACTTTCATGTTAGTTTCCTCTTTCTTATTACTAATAGAATATATAAATAAAAATAGCCGCCGTAGTAGTAGGGGCTGCGAAAATGTGCAAAAGTGGCCTCAGCCTTTTGCACATTTGAAAGCTGGGGTTGGATAAGATGTGGAAATCAATTAAAATTATAAGAGAGGTTATCCACTAAATCCACAGTGTTAACCTCTCTTATTGGATATCCACATTTTACTGAACAGGAAATACATGATTAATGCACAGGATTATTCGTGTTGCTCATGATTTTTTTATGATTGCTGTAAGCTCATCAAGGGTGCGGCTTAGGTTTGGATCATCGTTCTTGCTCTTGCTGATTTTATCACAGGCGTGCATTACCGTTGTATGGTCCCTTTTCCCGAAAAAGTTGGCTATTTGCGGAAGTGAGGCTTCAGTAAGTTCCCTGGAAAGGTACATTGCTATCTGCCTTGGAACAACAATAGCGGCAGTTCTCTTCTTTGCGTGGAGCTCTTCTACAGTGACATTATAATGGGAGGCTACCACGTTTTGTATCATATCGACTGTAATCTTCTTCGTCCTGTTTCCCGGGAACAGGTTCTTGAGTGTCTGTTCCGCCAAATCCACAGTTATGGGCTGATGTGTAAGGGAAGCGTGGGCCACAACCCTGTTCAGGGCTCCTTCAAGCTCTCGAATGTTGCTCTCGATTATATTCGCGATTGTTATGAGCACATCATTCGGCACGTTTATATTTCCCTGCTGAGATCTTTTCTTCAATATAGCTATACGTGTTTCCAGGTCTGGAGGCTGTACGTCAGCAATCATTCCCCATTCAAAACGGGAACGGAGCCTCTCCTCCAAATCCTTAACCTCATGGGGAAGACGATCGCAAGACAGTATGATGGCTCTTCCGGAATCATGAAGCGCGTTGAAGGTATGGAAAAATTCTTCCTGAGTACTTGGCTTACCGGATATGAACTGGACATCGTCAACCATCAGGACGTCGATAGTACGGTATTTCCGCCGGAACTTTTCAGGATCTCCGTCTCGAATGGCATTTATAAGTTCATTAGTAAACGTTTCACTTGAAACGTACAACACTCTTTTTTCAGGGAATCTTTTTATAATCTGATTGCCTATGGCGTGCATCAAGTGGGTTTTGCCAAGTCCAACGCCTCCATAGATGAAGAATGGGTTGTATATCCTTCCAGGAGATTCTGCGACAGCCAGGGCGGCCGCATGGGCCAACTGGTTTGATTTTCCCGTGACGAAAGTGTCAAAGGTATGTCCCGGAACCAGCGTGGAGGAATTCCCCGGCGCGACTTGGTTTCCAAAATCCTGTGTCACCCTAATATTTGGCTCATTAACGCTATGCGCCGGAGTATTTTGTGAAAAACCGGCATCCGGTTTGGGGATGTCCTCGATTAACTCACCGTTTTCACCAATCAGTGTTGTCTGTATCGGCGCGTTCTCCGAAAGCGGTATTTTGGATTTTTGCCGGCGGCGCTTTCCGTGGGTGGCAACTGGAATAGGAGGAAAGGCAACTTCCTCTTGAGGCAGGTTAAGATTCTGAAGATCGATGCTGCAGCGCTCTCCTATCACATTGAACACAGCGTCATCCAGCATTGTCATGTAACGTTCATGGATCCATCGCTTAGAAAAATCGTTTGGGGTTCCCAGGGTGATTTTGTTCCCAACAAGGGATATAGGGACTACGGGAGAAAGCCATTTCTTGCATGCGCCTTCGGAAAGGACCCCCTGCATGTTGGCTATTATTTGCTCCCAAATCACCTGCAGTTGTTCTTGCTCCATAATAAATCCCTTCTATCATGAATAGACTTATCAACAGTTTTATCAACAAGTGTGGATAACTCTTAAATTCAATGATGTTTAGTAAAAATGGTAAATCATTGGTCAAAATTGTCGAAAAAAAAACCGATACCCACTGTAATTTCAAGGATTTTCATAATTGTGGATAAGCCTGTGTAAAAGTCAATTTTTTGTGGATAACTCTGTTTTTTCATATCTTAACAGAATAAGGAGAAGTTAGCAATGATATAAAGCGAAAAAAATGAAAAAAAAATGAAAAGAATTTTTTCGCAATTATTGCTTCATGTTTTTATTCCAATAGTGATAAAAATATTGACACTTATTGAGGGAAAAGATATAATCTGAAAAGGTATCTTGTTTAAAGACGTTATAGCGTCTTTCTAGGCATTTGCAGAATAGGAGGTGCAGCATCTATGAAGAGAACTTATCAGCCGAACAATCACTGGCGTAAGAAGACTCACGGATTTCGTGAGAGGATGAAGACTAAGGGTGGCCGACTCGTAATCAAGAAAAGACGCCAGAAGGGCAGAAAAAAGCTTACGGCATAAGATAAGGTCACTGCGGTGGCCTTTTTCTTATACTTGCAATCATTGCGAGCATGTTGATGCCGTTGTTTAGAGGTAGCGTGCATGTATAAATTGCCGAAAAAACGAATCATCAGGGATAAAGCTGAGTTTCAGACCGTATACCATCATGGACGTTCCTATGCCAATAGATACATGGTGCTTTACGTTTATCGAAACGAGGAACTGGACAAGGTTGGGTTCGCGGCCGGAAAGAAGCTTGGCAATGCGGTGATTCGCAATCGTGTCAAGCGATTGCTGAGAGAAAGCTATCGGCTTTCCAAGAACCGTATCCACGGGGGATATGCCCTCCTTTTGATTGGCAGGAAAGCCTCTGTTGAAGCCGGATGCGCTGAGGTACGGGATGCTTTCTGCCAGCTTTGCAGACGCGCGGAGATTTGGGATGAACAGGGTGAATCTCAATGAAAGAGCTAGTGCTTTTTTCCATCAGGATATACCGTGAGTATGTATCTCCAATGAAAGCGCCCTCCTGCAGATTCGTTCCGACCTGCTCTGAGTATGCTATGATTGCGGTTGACAGATATGGGGTATTCCTCGGAGGATGGATGGCATTGAAGCGAATCCTGCGGTGTCATCCCTTCCACGAAGGTGGATATGACCCTGTCCCCTAAGGAACTGTCGACAAATAGATTGGTTTAGATACTGTTCAGTTTATTTGTATTCAGTCCCTAATCTATATAGGACGTGATGTTTTGGAACCAGGTTTCTTTGGAACTATTTTTTCTCCGATAGAGGGATTCCTGCATTTTATATTGGACTTTCTGTATTCCATGACTGAAAAGATGGGGTATGGGAGCTTTGGGCTTGCCATAATACTCCTGACCATACTGATCAAGGTGGCTCTATATCCGTTGACTGTCAAGCAGGTCAAGTCCATGAAGGCCATGCAGGAGCTTTCTCCTAAGCTCAAGAAGATTCAAGAGAAGTACAAGGATAATCCCCAGGAGATGCAACAGAAGATTGCGGCGTTATACAGGGATGCGGGTGTGAATCCCCTTGCCGGGTGTCTTCCTCTTCTCATACAGATGCCGATTCTGATGGGAATGTATTATGCGCTGTACAATTTTGACTATGGTACTGTGAATCCGGCCTTCATGTGGCTTCCAAATCTTTCGGAGCCGGATCCCATCTATGTATTGCCGATTCTCTCGGCGCTTACAACTTTCCTGCAACAGAAGATGACAACAACTGAAATAACGCAGCAGATGAAGATAATGATGACTGTAATGCCAATCTTTATCGGCTGGATCAGCTTGAGTTTCCCCTCAGGGCTGGTGCTTTACTGGGTGACTATGAACGTGGTTCAGATCATTCAGCAATGGTGGATGTATCGTGGAGATAAATCTAAGTCTTCGAAGGAGGCTGCCTAATATGGCAGAGACAGTAGTAAAGACCGCAAAGACTGTAGAACAGGCTCTAAAGTCAGCGCTGGATGAGCTTGGAGTTTCAGAAGATAGGGTAACCTATGAGATATTGGATCGTCCCTCTAAGGGCCTTTTTGGAATCCTTGGGGGAAAACCTGCCAGGGTTCGTGTAACGCTGAAGGAAATTTCAGTTGAGGAGTCCGTAGCGGAGGAGAAGGAAATTGTCTCCGAAGTAAATGATGAGCATGTTGAATCAGAAGAACCACAGAAGGTCTTAGAATCCTCTCCGGTGGCTGATGATACCTCTCAGGAAGGAAACCTGCATGAGAGTGATGAAAAGCCCTTTGAGCCTAATCCTGAGGTATTGCAGCGTGCGGAGCGGTTCCTTGCTGATGTATTCCGCACGATGGGCATGGAGGTTGGAGTCAGGTCTGAGGCCACTGCAGATGGTTACTTGATTCACTTAGAGGGAAAAAGTCTTGGAGTTCTTATCGGAAAACACGGACAGACACTGGATGCTCTCCAATATCTGACGAACCTGGCTGCCAATCAGGAACGTACCGAGCAGCGTGTACGCATTATAATCGATGTTGAGGGCTATAGGGCACGCAGAACAGAGACCCTTCAGAAGCTTGCCAATCGTCTGGCTGACAGAGCGGTGCGCATACATCAGGAAATCAAATTGGAGCCAATGAATCGCCATGAGAGAAAGATTATTCACATGGCACTGCAGGATAATCAGAGAGTTACTACTCACAGTGCCGGTGAAGAACCATATCGATATATAATTATTGTACCTGGAAAAGGCAAGAGAAAATGATTATATATAGTATGAATATAAAATTTTGAAGATAAGGGTTGTCCTTCCAGTTATGTTCATTAAGATCATAGTTGAAGGATAACCTTTTTTACTATGAAAATCCAAGAAATCAAGCCCAAAGGGCGCAGATTGATTGGTTAATTTTCGTGCAAGGGCGTAGTGCGAAACACTGTTTTGCACGGAGCTTACTATGAAATCTTAGATAGAATATCAATAAAACTAAATTTAAATATAAAAATATTAAACAAAAACAATATATAAATATAAAATAATCAATATATGTAAATAAAGGTAGATAGAATTGAAAAAAGAAGATACAATCAGCGCGGTGGCAACTGCTTTAGGCGAATCCTCAATAGGAATTATCCGTATAAGCGGGGACGAGGCAATTTCTGTGGCGGATAGGGTGTTTAAGTCAAAAAATGGCAAAAGACTTTATGAAATAGGCTCCTATAGGGCAATATACGGGAATATAGAGAGTTCTGAAGGTGAGCTCATAGACGAAGCTATAGCCCTTGTTATGAGGGCGCCTAATTCCTATACCAGAGAAGATGTGGTGGAGCTACAGTGTCATGGAGGGGCAAGATCCCTTATGAGGACGCTATCTAGAACCTATGAGGAAGGCGCAAGGCCTGCTGAGAGAGGCGAATTTACTAAGCGTGCGTTCCTTAATGGGCGCATCGATTTGTCCCAGGCACAGGCTGTTATGGACGTTATACAGGCTAAGACAGATTCAGCCCTGTCCATGGCTTCCGGTAATCTTTCCGGTAAATGTTCAAAAGAAATAAAGGCTGTCCGTCAACGTATATTGGGAATCATAGCTCATTTGGAGGCGGTTATAGACTTTCCGGAGGACGATTTGGACTCTGTAGCTATCGAAAGCATGAGAAAAAATGTAGTTGATATTATCAACGAATTAAATAATTTCCTTAAAACAGCCCGTGCAGGGAAAATCCTTCGTGAAGGTTGGACTACGGCTATCATTGGAAAGCCAAATGTAGGAAAGTCAAGCCTTCTCAATATGCTTCTCAGAACAGATAGGGCAATAGTTACTGAAATGCCCGGAACAACCAGGGACAGTATAGAAGAATATGCCGATGTCGGCGGTGTCCCGCTTCATATCATTGATACGGCAGGAATCAGGAATACTGAAGATATAATAGAAAAAATTGGGGTGGAGAAGTCCAGAGCCTATGCGGAACAAGCAGGACTTGTACTGGCAATATTTGATGGCTCGCAGCCTCTTTCAGATGAGGATGAAGAAATTATCTCAATTTTAAAAGGTAAAGAAATTATTATACTAATCAATAAGTCGGATTTAGAACAAAAATTAGAAAAAAGTGTTTTTGAAGAAGAATTTAAAGATGTACCTATAATTTATATATCAACAAAAACGCAAAATGGCCTTGATAGTCTTCAGAAGCTTATTTCTGAGAAGGCCTATGGTACAGTATCTAATTTGGAAGAAATGCCCCTTGTACGGGACGAGAGGGAGTCGAATATTTTAAGAAGGACAATAGTACATCTTCAAGAGGCTCTTCAAACAATTGATAATGGAATGGGAGAGGACTTTATTTCAATAGATTTGCGTTCAGCCTGGGAAGTCCTTGGAGAGTTTACAGGGGAAGCCGTGGGAGAAGATATCATTGATGAGATATTTTCCAGATTTTGTATAGGAAAGTGAGGCTGAGGATGTTCGAGGCAGGAAATTATGATGTAATAGTGATAGGCGCGGGACATGCCGGTGTAGAAGCAGCTCTGGCCGCGGCTCGTATAGGCTGTGAGACCCTTCTGACAACCCTTTCAATGGAAAATATAGCGATGATGCCATGTAATCCCTCCGTAGGTGGGCCTGCCAAGGGGCATCTGGTAAGAGAGGTGGATGCCCTGGGAGGGGAAATGGGCATCAATGCGGACAAGACCTGCATACAATACCGCATGCTCAATACAGGCAAGGGGCCTGCCGTCCATGCTCTACGCGCCCAAGCAGACAAGAAGCTTTATCAGATGATGATGAAGGAGACCTGTGAGAATACTGACCATCTGGACGTAAAGCAGCTTCTCATAGAGAAGGTATTGATACGTGATGGGAAGGTATACGGGGTAGAAGCCGAAACAGGCGAAGTATATCTGGCAAAGGCGGTAATATTAGCCTCAGGTACGTATCTAAGGGGACGCATCATAGTGGGAGAGAGTACCTATGATGGCGGTCCAAACGGCCAGAGAGCCGCAATGAAGCTGACGGATTCCCTTAAAGAGGCGGGAATAAGGCTCATGAGATTCAAGACCGGAACTCCTGCCCGTGTGGACGGAAGGACTCTGGATTTCGATAAGATGGAGCTTCAGCCGGGAGATGAAGAAATACACAATTTTTCCTTTATGAGTGATATCAAATCAAGGGAGCAGGTGCCCTGCTATCTCACCTATACAAATGAGAAAACCCATAGGATACTCAGAGACAATATGCATCGGGCGCCTATGGCTAACGGCGTTATAGAGGGCATAGGCCCACGTTACTGTCCTTCCATTGAGACGAAGATACTTCGTTTTCCCGATAAGGAACGGCACCAGCTCTTTCTGGAGCCTGAAGGTCTCCATACCCGGGAATATTATGTACAGGGAATGTCCACCAGCATGCCAATGGACGTGCAGTTGGAATTCCTGCGTACTATTCCAGGTCTGGAGCATGCAAGGGTAATGCGTGCGGGGTATGCCATTGAATATGACTGTATAGACCCGCTTCAACTGAAACCAACGCTTGAATTCAAAGAGATTTCCGGATTCTTTTCAGCAGGTCAGTCTAACGGCACATCGGGCTATGAGGAGGCCGCGGCCCAGGGCATTATCGCGGGTATTAATGCTGCCATGAAGCTAAAGGGCGAGGAGCCTTTGGTATTGAAGCGTTCAGAGGGATACATAGGCGTTCTCATAGATGATTTGGTTACAAAGGGTACGAATGAGCCATACAGGATGATGACCTCCAGGGCAGAATACAGGCTGCTGCTGCGTCAGGATAACGCGGATCTTCGGCTTACGCCCCATGGAAAACGTGTGGGACTGGTCACGGATGAGCGCTGGAAGCGCTACGAGGATAAGCGTGACAGCATTGAGGAAACAAAAAAATTACTTAATGAGAAAATTCTGACTCCAAGTACAGCTACAAATGAGCTGCTCAAGGAGCTTGGCATACCTGAAATACACAATGCTATGCCCATTGCGGAGCTTATGAGAAGGCCTGAAGCGTGCTATGAGAAAATTAGAGAAGCCTTTTCACTGCCTGAGATATCCCTTGAGGTACGCAGGCAGGTGGAAACGGATATCTTCTATGAGGGCTATATCCAGAAGCAGGTGGAGCAGGTAGAACGTATGGAGCGCTTGGAATCAAAGCTCCTGCCTGAGGACATGGACTACAGCAGGGTACCAAGTCTTCGGGATGAGGCCAGGGAAAAGCTCATGAGGATCCGACCCCGTTCCGTTGGACAGGCAGGTCGCATTTCGGGGGTTTCTCCCGCGGACGTTTCTGTTTTGGTCATATATCTGGAACAGCAGAGGAGATTACAGTTGGAGAAATAGGGCAGGTGTATGTTATGTTTCGTGAGGAAATGGAAAAGGCTTCGGAGGATTATGGGATTCATTTGACGAGCCATCAAAAGGGACAGTTTGGGATGTATTATAGACTTCTGATGGAGTGGAATCAAAAGATGAACCTGACTGCTATAACCGACCCAAAGGAGGTGGCGGTAAAGCACATGGTGGATTCCATGTCGTCCCTTGATGAAAAGAGCTTTCCGGAAAACTGCAGTGTAATCGATGTGGGAACAGGGGCAGGTTTTCCGGGTATTCCCTTAAAGATTATCCGTCCTGATATTAAATTGACTCTATTGGACTCACTAAACAAGAGAGTTTCATTCTTGAAGGCAATAGTAGATACATTGAAATTGGAAAATGTGGAATGCTTGCATGGAAGGGCAGAAGAGACCGCACGGAATGAGGTGTACAGGGAACATTTCGAGGTAGCTGTTTCAAGGGCTGTCGCAAGGCTTTCCATACTCTCTGAATATTGCCTTCCCTTTGTTAAGGTAGGCGGCACGTTCATTGCCATGAAGGGCATGAAGTACAAGGAAGAGATGAATGAGGCGCAAAGAGCCGTAAAGGTCCTTGGCGGAGGCAATATGAAGGCATGTCCTGTAAAGCTGCCTGGAATCGACGATAAAAGGGCCGTTATTTATATTCCTAAATGCTCCGTTACACCAAAGGCATATCCCAGAAAGGCCGGTACCCCGGAACGCAGTCCAATTTCATAGGAACTTGCAAACTGAAGTGTTCACTTAGAGGAAAATCCGTTACTTGAGTCGAATGATAAAGATGAGGTGGTGGGATTATGAAATCATGGATTCGTTTGGGCATTACGTTATTTACTGCTATGAGCCTTTCCGCTGGAAGCCTTTATGCCGCGGGAAGCAATGATAAAGAGGTTGACAAAGTTGCCGGTGAGATGGCCATGGATGATAATTTTAATTACATATATCCTAATGATTCCGATAAAAAAGACAGAGCTGTCCCCGGCCCCTTTAAGGAAGCCGATGAAGCTGCCGCGAATGCTTCAAGCTCAAGCATTGATTCTAAAAGCGGTTCTGATTCGGACAAGACGCCACTTAAGCATTCATACGTGGGTGAGGGTGACTTCCCGGGCAGAGCTGCTTACATTGATGATGAAGGAAAAGAACGGAAAAGCCGTTACGAGTGGATTTTTAATGATAACTCATACAGCTATTATATGGACCTAAACAGCTCAAGATGGATCAGGGTTCCATATTCCGCGTCTGAATACATGATTGACGTGTGGATTTGTCTTGTGCCCACGAGCGTTGATTCCTATGTGGAGGAATATGACGATGATGGCAATGTTACCAACCATTATCGCAAATATTACATGGAACATTATTATGTTTGGCCAAAGAAACAGCAGATTCAGTTCTTATGTGAACTGGAGGTTGCAGGACGTCCGCAGAATACGATTTCTGAACGTGAGTACAGGGTGAAGAACTGGGAGCCTCTGATACCCGGGAGCATTGAGGATGAAATATATCGGGCTGTGGTCAAGCGAATGGGCAAGAGCAGGGAAGCTAAAGGTGGTATGGGATTCTTTGAGATGCTTGATGAATACGCAAGAATAAGTCTTTAAGATTGCTGGCTGAATTGATACCTTAAACAACGTATTTTAGGGTAAAAAAAGAAGTTATCCACATATTGTTGGTAAAATGCTGTGCATAAGTCAACTGTTATGTGGATAACTTTTTGTTTTACAAAATACATGTAAACCAATTTGGCATTAAGTTGCTCAAATCATCTGTGGATAACTGCTCAGTGGTGGAATAGGCGGATATGTGTCATGGCCATGGCGATATTGTACTTATCGCAGGTTTCTATGACATTATCATCACGGATTGAGCCGCCGCTTTGTGCCACATACGAAACGCCGCTCTTATGGGCGCGTTCTATATTGTCTCCGAAGGGGAAGAACGCGTCGGAACCAAGTGAAACTCCCGTCTGCTTTTCAATCCATGCCTGCTTTTCCTCACGGGTAAAGACAGGGGGCTTTTCCGTGAAGAGCCGCTTCCATTCATCGTCCTTCAGAAGATCCATGCATTCATCGGAGATATACACATCAATGGCATTATCCCTGTCAGGACGGCGGACGTCATCGCGGAAGGGCAGGGAAAGCACCTGTGGGCTTTGCCTGAGGTACCATACATCTGCCTTGTTCCCTGCCAGCCTTGTGCAGTGGACCCTGGACTGCTGTCCCGCGCCTATACCGATGGCCTGGCCGTCCTTTGCGTAGCAAACGGAATTGGACTGGGTGTATTTAAGGGTTATAAGGGCTATCAGAAGGTCACGTTTTGCTCCCTCAGGCAGTTCCTTGTTCTTCGTAGGGATATCCTTGAGGCACTCTTCGGTGATTTCTATGTCGTTGCGCTGCTGTTCAAAGGTTATGCCAAATACCTGTTTCCTTTCTAGCTTTTCGGGCCGGTATGAAGGATCCATCTGGAGAACCAGATAGGTGCCCTTGCGCTTGGATTTCAGGATTTCAAGAGCCTCAGCGGAATATGAGGGGGCAATGATGCCGTCGGATACCTCGCGCTTCAGAAATGACGCTGTTTGGGCATCACACTCATCTGAAAGGGCCACGAAGTCCCCGTATGATGACATGCGGTCTGCTCCGCGGGCACGGATATACGCAGTGGCAATAGGAGATAGCTCTATACCTTCAACAAAATAAACCTTCTGGAGAATTTCAGGCAGGGGAACGGCAACCGCGGCTCCTGCGGGGCTTACATGTTTGAAGGAAGCCGCCGCCGGAAGTCCTGTGGCCTTCTTGAGCTCCTGCACAAGCTGCCAACTGTTCAACGCGTCAAGAAGATTTATATATCCAGGTTTTCCGTTGAGTACCGTGAAGGGAAGCTCACCTTTCTCAGCGAACACCTTTGCGGGTTTCTGATTTGGATTGCAGCCGTATTTGAGTTCCAATTCGTTCATGTAATCTGCTCCTTTGTAATTTTGCGCTATATGAGTTGTTGAGATGATGTGAAATAAATGGGAATTTATGTGATTGTACAAAGTCGCACGAATGGACGATTTGCTGTGTATCAAGCCTTCCCCTTGAGGGGAAGGTGGCAGCCGTAGGCTGACGGATGAGGTGGCTT
>DOYB01000115.1 GCA_003518745.1 Selenomonas sp.
TGATACAGCATATACGACTGATCCTTTGACTTATCTTTTGCCACGCCCACAGAGAATCTTTCCCCCATCTTCCTGATAGCGGCATAGTGCCCGGTAGCGATAAAGTCCGCCCCCTTGACATTTGCTATATACACGAGCTTCGCCCATTTTACATGACGATTGCATAAAACACACGGGTTTGGTGTTCGTCCGTGAACATAGTCGGAAATAAAGGGCTCAATCACCTTTTCCCGAAACAGCGGCACCACATTCCAAGGATAGAAAGGAAAGGACAGCTTGAAAGCTATCCTCCTTGCTTCATCAATCTCACAACATCGATTACCCTCATTTTCCCAGGATCTAAGTGTTACGCCAATGACCTCATACCCCTGTTTCTTCAGTAAATATGCGGCAATCGCGCTATCTACACCGCCGGACATACCCACGACTACTTTTTTCGCGATACTTCTCACCTTCTTCGTTGGTATCCGCTGCTAAATTTACAAATCCTGCTCTGCCAGCCCCAATTTCTTTTTCCAGTAGCCTGAGTATACCACGGCCATGGGATTATTTCCCAAAACGCGGTCCTTGACAACGAGCGTAGTAACCGGCCCCTTACACGCCTTGGAAAAGAGCGCGTCGTGCCCGACGCATAGACCTGCGGAAACAAACAGCTCCACACCATTATCATTCAAATATTTTGCCTGTGCCTTCGGATTGCACATTGGCTCAACGCGGCTTTCAGGATTCACCTTTTCCAAATGAAGGCTGTCCTTGCTGATGCCGCAATTCTTGCAGCAAACAGACTTCACCTCGAAGCCCTGGTCTGTAAAATACTTGGCGAACAGCTTCGCCTCGTCACGAATCCCCATGCAAAATCCTATTCCTATAGTCTTATAGTTCATCTGCCTGGCAAACTCAGCCGTCTCCTGAAGCCGCGTATACTTCATGTAAAATGTAGCTTCTACATAAGCCGCGGCTTTCATGATATCTCGTTCCCGTTCATCGTAAAGCCCCAACACTTTTTCTTCATCTATCGGGACGCAGCTTTTCCCCTTCATGAAGCACATATGATTGGCGTTGCAATTCGCGCAATCCCCTAGCATAGTCAACACTCTCCTTTTAGCAAGCCGCAACGCATAACTCGTACGTTGCGGCATACATATATTATTTTATAGCGCTGTCACTGGGACGATCAGGTACACCTTCAAAAGCCTTAAAATGCTCCTGAGCAAATTTTTCGCCGTCAATATTCGGGCCAATCAGACCTATAGCGGCCAATTCCCTTGCTACAGCCGCGATGGCATCATGCCCTCCTTGCACGGACGGGTTGAAATTATATGACTCCAACAGACTCGTATTCAAATCCACATCCCCTGCTACGTACTTTTTGTCAAGTTCCAGCTGAGCAGCCTCCTTAGGATGATTTTGCACCCAGAGAGCCGCGTTGTTGATCGCGCGCACAAATCTTGCCGCCGCGTCCGGCTGCTCATTCGCCAGCTTGCTGGTCACAAATCCCAAGCAGCAGTACTCACTTGCGAATGGCTCATCCTTCGCATTATCCAAAAGCACTCTATAACCAAATTCCCTGACAGCAATCGGCCCCACCGGATCAGAAGCCGTTATGGCATCAACCGCGCCCTTCTCCATAGCCTGTGGCAGGTCATTTCTGTTGAACACACGGAAATCCACCTCAAGATTTTTATCAGTAACCCCTACGCCTTCCTTATAGAGCGCCCGCTTCACAAGTATCGTCCCCGCGTCTGCAAGTCCCGGCACACCGACCTTCTTATCCTTCAGCTGCGCTACATTCTGTATAGCCGAATCACCGGGCACCAGAACCTTTTGACAGCCTGTATGAATGCCCGTTACGGCAACCACAGGCAAACCATTTTCCAATGGCTGTACCAATTTCGATGCCATACCCTGAAAAGCATCCACCTGTCCTGCCCCAACCGCGTCGCTGATATGGGCGGCATCCACCTGCACCATCTCAACATCCAGTCCCTCATCCTTAAAATACCCATTCTCATATGCAACAAAGATCGCGGCGTTACACACTCCCGGCGAATAACCCACCTTTATGGGAATAGGGCCGTTCTGGGATTGTTTTCCTCCATTTCCGCAGCCGGCCGCAAAAAGAAGCGTACCCGCGGCAATTGCGGCCATCACCCCTAGGCATAAAGATTTTTTCCATTTGTACATCACAGCATCCCCTTTCTATTACAGATAATATTCCGGTCGTTGCTCTTCTCCGCCATAATGAAGCAGATTCAAAACTTCCGACGAGTAGTAAAAGAAATCCTTTGAGCTCCGCTGACGAGGCCTTGGCAGTTCTACGGAAATCGTCTTGACGATCTTGCCCGGACGAGCTGTCATGACCACTATCGTATCAGAAAGATATACCGCTTCATCAACATCGTGGGTCACCATGACCATCGTCATCTGCTCTTCCTTCCAAATACGTTCTATCTCTGCCTGTATGTTCATACGCGTAAACGCGTCTAACGCGCCCAGCGGCTCGTCAAGAAGCAGCACCTTGGGACTCCCAACCAAGGCTCTCGCCAGTGATGCCCTTTGGCACATACCTCCGGAAAGCTGGTGTGGATATGCTTTCCTAAAGTCCTGCAAACCAACCAGTTCCAGCATAGCATCTACCTTGTCCTTGTTGTCATCATAGATTTTTCTTGCCTTGAGTCCAAAAGCTACATTCTCATAAATCGACAGCCAAGGGAAAAGATTGTGTTCCTGGAACATGAATCCCCTATCTGCCCCAGGCGCCGACACAGGCTTTCCATCCAGAAGAACATCTCCGTCGCTTGGAAAGTCCAGCCCCGAAATTAAGCGGAGCATAGTGGACTTGCCGCAGCCTGACGGTCCTATGAGAGAAACAAATGTCCCGGGCCGAATGGACAGTGACACATCAGCAAGCGCATCCACACCCTTGCCTGTACTATCCTCAAAGTGCTTGCTTATATGCTTCAATTCTATGTTTCCTACCACTTTATGACCCCCTTTTGCCAGCGCAAGACCCTATTGCGGAACTGAAACAGTCCCGTTATGATAAAGTAAAAGCTCACGGCAATAAGAATGAGTCCCGCATAAACATTGGCATAGGCCATCATCTCCTTCTGCCAGTTGATATACCAGCCAAGACCATATTTTGCTCCCAGCATCTCAGCGGTAACCAACGTGATGAAGGACGAGCAAGTGCCATTGAACAGCCCAAGAAAAACCGACGGCATAGCCGCGGGAATGCCTATGTGAAATATTTGATAGAGTCTGTCTGCCCCCAAAGTAGCTCCTGCCTCAAAATAAGAGTTCTTGATATTGGCAATACCGCTGCTGGTAAGTATAGTCGTAGGAAACCATACCGCCAGAGCTATGAGAAATATACTTCCCGATACCACAGAGGGAAATGCTACAAGAACCAGTGGAATCCAGGCAGTTGATGGTATTGGGCCTATACCGCGAATAAATGGCGCAAGCCAATATGAAACCCGTTTGCTAAAGCCAAGCAAAATGCCTGAAATAAGTCCCGCCAATGCTCCAAAGAACCATCCCATCAGAAGCAAGCGATATGAATAGACCACACAGGTCATGAGATACGAAAAGTCATCCACCAGAACGGCTAATATTCGATCCAAAGCCGGAAAGTACAAGGGTGGCAATATGGCAAATTTCGCCGTAAGCAGGTTGAACACATTCAGAAACAGAACTACTCCCGCGTAGAAGGGCGCGCGATAGTAGGCGAAATCCCGCCATTTCCTCCGCAAACTCCCGGCCAGAAAGATACCGCCGTACACCCCAAGGGAAATCAACAAAAACCATGTGAAATACGGATGCTCCACAACCTTCTGCTCATAAGCGCGTGGCAGAATCAGATCCACTGCTATGGCAAAGGTCACCGACAATACCGGCCATACTACTCGCCGCCACTGACCGTGCAAAACGGTCGCTGCTGTCGATGGCAGTGCCTGAACGATTTGTATTGACATAAATATCACCTCTGATTGACGAAAGTAAATACTTGAACCCCTATGGTTTGTAATCACCTCCCCAAATAGACACAAAATGGAGATTCCAAGAAAGCCCTGATAGGCAATCCCAGAACCTCCAATTCATTTGGTCAGTCCTTACTATTTGAAACTTGCGTCATATACCATCACCATCAATGAACCTCTGTCGCTCCAGTCGATTCATTTGCCTGATTTTACCCTGGTTTACGGTAATTGTTAATTTGCCGTATAATAATGCGGAAAACTCACGCTCAATCCTTTCCTTCAGTAATTCCCTGCCCTCATCCGACCAGTTGTTTTTATACAACAGCGATTCGTTCCAGGAATCCAAACGAATTTTCTTGGCATATTCCAGTTGGATAAACCTGCCATCCTGAGCCGTAAGTGTCACTTCGCCCGAATAAGTTTCCTGTAAAACAAGCAGGATATGTTCCATCACATCCACAGGCAGTATACGTGCTTTCTCAAGCTGCGCCAAAGCTACCACTCCATAAAGCTAATAAACCAAGTAGGTACATATGTATATTATCAAACTAACACGCTCTTGTCAAGTACTGTAACGGTTTAGGTTAAAAAGTAATCCTCTTCCGCGAAAGCACCGTTCCGGCTATATAGAAAGCAGCTATGTTCACCGCGCCCTCCATTAGGAGTCCGGGCGCAGAAGCAAGCCCAAGTGCCATACTGTCGTACAGGATAGCGCCAAAGATAGTATAGCCTGCCGCCATAACAAGGCACGATAGAACCAGTCCCGAAATCATGCGTAAAGAGAAAAGTTTCAACTTATCCGTATTCTTCAAAGCAATCTGCCAAAATATCTCGGCCATAAGGAATTTTATAATCAGTGTCGGACCAATCCAAATCGGAAAGCCTCCAATAAAGTCAGCAAAAGCGGAACCGATACATCCTGCGACTATCCCCTCACGCCTACCTGCTAAAATCACCACAAGAAAAATCATCGCGTCGCCAAGATGAGCATACCCCAAGGGTATCGGAACCCGTGGCACGACGGTCATAATGAACACCAGCGCTCCCATAACAGCCGAGACGCACAATTGCCTTGTAGATAGATATTGGTTTGTAACATTAACTTTAGCAGACATGAATACTCACCTTTTCCAAACTGTCATTGACACTCAAACATTCCGATAAAGATAATATACAAATATACCTACTTTGTCAATAGGTTGCAAAAAGCGCCCCGACAAACTGCCAGGGCACTCGATATAATACTCAAAAATCTATGAAACATGGAAAAGGCTACTCTGCCTTCAGCTATTCCTGCTCAATACATTGCCATGGGAAACGAGAACCGCGTCCTCACCCACGCAGCATTTTGCCTTCAGCAGAATAGCTACCAAAAGATTCAGGACAAAACATCCCGCGAAGAAGTAAAGGATTGTGCTGTAGCCGCTGGTGCTTTCCCTAAATATAGCGACAAGGCTTGGCCCGGCTATGCCTGCCAGTCCCCATGCCGTCAGTACCCTGCCGTGAATGGCGCTGAGCTGACGGGTGCCGAACAAGTCGGAAAGATATGCGGGCATGCAGGAAAAACCGCCCCCATAGCAGGTTATGATCAGGAATACCAGCGCCTGAAATACCAATGCCTCATCCGCTTTAGCCAACAGGCCGAAAGCCAGAATCTCTATGAAGAAAAAGACCGCATAGGTTAAGCCTCGTCCTAAAAAGTCTGAAATACTTGACCAAAAGATGCGTCCTGCCCCATTCAGCAGCCCGATGATTCCAACCATAGAAGCCGCTCCGGCGGCATCCATGCCCACTACTTCCTGAGCCATAGGGGAAGCCACTGCCAAAAGGCCTATGCCACAGGTAATATTCACAAAGAAAATCCACCACAAGGCTCCGAATTGCCATGTCTTCACTGCTTCTCCCGCTGTAAGGCCATGCTGATTGTGATTTATCCGGCAATCAGCGTTTTCAGGCGCAGGCGGCTTCAAATAGAGCGAAGAGGCTGCCATCAAAAACATATACGCTGCGCCCATAATGACAAAATTATTTACCAGACCATATGCCGCAGTCAGGTATTGCATCAAAGGCCCCGCCGCCAAAGCCGCGAAACCAAAGCCCATTATAGCAAGGCCGGTGGCAAAGCCCCTGTGCTTTGGAAAGTACTTTACCAAGGTGGAAACGGGAGTAATATAGCCGATACCTAGCCCAATCCCTCCAATGAGGCCATAGGACAGATAAAGGAGTGGCAGGCTGTGGAGATTTACAGCCAATGCCGTACCCAGCATCCCACCTCCGAAAAAGGCCGTAGCTAAAAGTCCGCTTTTCCTGGGACCAATCTTTTCTACAAAACTTCCCAGAAACCCCGCAGAAAGCCCCAAAAATAAAATGGCAATGGAAAAGACCCAGGTAATCTCCCTGAGGCTCGCCCCCATCTCCGCCATCATGGGCTTCGTGAGCACGCTCCAAGCATAGACACTGCCAATGGAGATATGTATACCAATGGCAGCCAGGGCAATGAGCCAACGATTTCTCATAAAGAACATCCTTTCCCCCAAAAAGAGAAGTCCCTGCGCAAACCTCAGTACGAAACGGCGTCTCGCGTCCCAAGGGAACCGGTTTTGCTTTAACTCGCCCTCACACGAAAACGACCGTCCGGGCAAGAACTTCTCGCCCAGACGGTCGGCTTATTAAACTCTCCAAGGCATGCAGTGAACTCTGCTGAACCGTCAGCCCTGAAAAGCCTGTATCTAAATCACACCAGTAGTATACCATCAGAAAAGGCATATGGCAATAGGAAAAATACCCTTTCAACCTCATTATCACTTCACTATCCGAATTATACGGCTGCCTAAACGATGCTTAATACAGGAAAAACACCATTCCATGTCGAATATTCGTCATAACGGACAATGAATGTGACAGCATTTCTGATTGATAAGCTGTGAATATTCAAAAGGAGTGATTCAATTGGCATATTGCACAAATTGCGGTAAAAAAGAAGAGGATAACGCACGGTTTTGCAGTAACTGCGGCAAACCAATCGCGCCTGCGGCAAATACCCGGCAAGCTCCGCCCCCATCCGCTCCGCAAGGTCAGCAAAATTCAGGCTGGCTCCGGAGCTTTCTAGTGGGAACAGGAATCGGCATGTTCCTATCCAATTTGTTCGGGCATTCCTCATCAGCCTCCGCCTCCTCAAGACCTTCAACCACAGAGCAGCACCATGAAACTGTCATTTATGACCATCGTAGCAATGACAACGAGAATAATCTTTATGAGCATGGCTATGAAAATAACGGAGACTGGACCGACGATAGCTCCGGCAATTATGATGATTATGATAATTACAATGACAATTCCGATTATGACAGCTATGATAACAGCTACGATAGCGGCTTTGATGATAGTTTCGATAATGGCTTTGACGATTATTGAGAATTGATATTGAGGAACGTGGTTTTACGCTAGAATCTTCATATCTTGAGAAATAACCGTTAACATGGTATAATTACCTCCGAAGGGGTGGCATCGGATGAAAGCAAAACGCGCCTACAAGGACTCGCTTTTTCGAGACATCTTCAATGACAAACGACGGTTGCAGCAAATCTATAAGGCATTGACCGGAAAGCCGATTCCTCTGAAGGACATCAAGATCACAACTCTTCGAGGAACTTTTTTTGAGGACATAAAGAATGACGTCAGCTTCATGGCTGGGAACCGTCATATTGTACTGATGGAGCACCAGTCAACACTTTCTGAGAATCTGCCTCTTCGCATGCTTTGGTATATCGCCAAGTTGTACCGACAGCGGGTAAACTCTGATGCGCCATACAAGAAGGCTCGTGTTCCTCTTCCCGCGCCACACTTCTACGTGTTCTACAATGGCACCTCGGCTGCACCAGATAAATGGACGATGCGGCTATCCGACTCATTCGAGGAAAACGAGCATACACTGGAACTGGTTGTCACTGCATATAACATCAACTACGCAGAAAACAAAGAATTGCTGGAAAAATGCCACGACCTCAAGTGCTACAGCATTTTCATCGATAGAGTCCGCCATGAACTTGCCGCAGGGCAAACACTCAGGCAAGCAGTCGTATCGGCGATTCGCTACTGCAAAGAAAACGATTTGCTAACGGACTATTTCGCCAGAAAGGAACAAGAGGAGGTTTTCGATATGGTAAACTTCAAATGGGACTGGAACCGGGCTATGGAGGTCAGGGTAGCAGAAGCAGTGGAGGAAGCAGTGAAGGAAGCAGTGAAGGAAGCTACGACAAAAGCTACTGAGAAAGCCACCGATGCCAAAACTACGGAAGTCGTTCTCAATATGCTGCAAGAACATGAACCATACGAAAAGATCTCACGCCTCGCTTCTACACCTTTGGAGAATGTACGGCGTATCGCCAAGATGAACAACTTGGCATATAACTGAGACTCCACACACATAGAATACAAACGGGTATCGTAGAATAAACCTCCTGCGATACCCGTTTTTTTACATTCTTTATTCGTAGTATTTGGGTAGTAGAAATATTTTCCTAATGCCCATATATACCACGTTTCGCCCACTTATTATTACGACTCCCTCACTATCCGTAAAGGTTGTCGTGGTATATGCCATCATAGTATCTCGAAAAATGCCCATCTAAAACCTGATATATTCCCTCAGCTTCTCAAAATCGATAAAGGTCTTTTCCGTTGAATGAGACTTCAGATAATGCTGATGACGTGATTCCGCGGCTTGAAAATTCTCCAGCGGTCCCGCCACACAGTAGCAATGCCGCGCCAGCTTCGGGTTGCTGTTGGGGTCATTCATAGTGATGCCGATGCAGCTGACTGCAGGTGGTTTTCCACGGTTTGCTATAAAGTTCACATGCAGCTCCACCTGTGGTTCATCCTCAGCATCCGAGTAAAAAACTCCGGCCCTGTACATCTCTCCCCGTGCTTTACCCTGTCCATCGGGGACGTAGGGATTCACCACCGCAAAAAACACGTCCATCAGCTTTGACACGTCCATTTTCTTGGGGTTGAATACTACCTCGACACCCATATACGCCTTTACCTTGCCGGCCGCCACCTCGTCATAATCCGTATCGCGGCCGGCGTTGATATATCCTGCATGCGTGTCAGTCACTCCCGGTAATCCATCAAAAACTTCCTGCAATTCGTGGAAATCGCCGCCGGAAAAATAGATTTTTTTCGTGTACATGATAGCCTCACTCCCGTTCGGGATGGAAAAGATCCACCTGTCTCATGGCCGCTCTCTTTACATCAAAGACATTAATGAGCTCCGCCACAGCCTGAGTTGGGGAAATCGTACCCCTGAGCACGGCTTCTCTGATTTCCGGCATACGCCCCGTGACCACCGCATCCTCGAAGAAAAGATTGTGCAGGTGCTCGTCAATCATGCTGTGCATCCAGTCAAGAAGCTGGCCTTCCCTGCGCTTTTGCCAGACGCCGCTCGCCTTCGTCATCTGCTGGAATGCCTGAATAACCTGCCAAAGCTCCTTCAGTCCGGTTTTTTCTACGGCTGAGCAAAGATACGCGTGGGTAGCCCATCCGGGAGTAGCGGGACGAATAAACTCAATCATGCGCTCATATTCGCCTCTCGCCACTCTGGCTTTCATGAGATTGTCCCCATCGGCCTTGTTGATGACAATGGCATCCGCCAGCTCCATGATTCCCTTTTTTATTCCCTGCAAATCATCTCCCGCGCCTGTAAGGACAATCAGCAGGAAGAAATCCACCATGGAGCGCACCGTGGTTTCCGACTGACCGACACCCACGGTTTCTATTATGATGATATCATACCCAGCGGCCTCACACATAAGCATGGTCTCGCGGCTCTTTCGCGCCACTCCCCCCAAGGTACCCCCCGCGGGAGAAGGACGTATAAAGGCTTCCGGACGGCGTGAAAGGGTTCCCATACGTGTCTTGTCACCAAGGATGGAACCCTTTGTAACGGAGCTGGTTGGATCAACGGTAAGTACCGCCACCCTGTGTCCTTCATCGCACAGCATATTGCCGAAGGCCTCAATGGTGGTGCTCTTGCCGGCGCCGGGTACACCTGTAAAGCCGATTCTAAGCGCTTTTCCGGTGCGGGGCAGAAGTCTCTGCAATACCCTTTGCGCCTTGGCAAAATGGCGGGGGCTGTTGCTCTCGATGAGGGTGATTGCCCGTGAAAGTGTCATACGGTCCCCCTTCGATACCCCCTCTACATAATCATCCTCCGAAAGAATCATGCGGCGCTTGGGTTTTATCCTTCCGCTTTCAATGGCGGGATTAATATTTCCAACTGTGGTATCCTTTATGCCGTCGATACCGCTCATCACTGAGCACGCGAATTTTTCATTCGGTTCCTCCGGTACCCAGCTGGGCTTTGAGGTCGTGTATTTCTGTTCCATACTGCCTCCCCTAAATAGCTGCTCAAACAAGCCTTCCCAATACTTGATAGGGAAGGCTTGCTTCTGTCAGCTATACTTGCTGGCTATTCCTCTGCCATTTCTTCCTTGACACGGTCCATTAGAAGTGTCAGCAGCTTGATACCGGCCTCCGGGATATTCGTGCCCGGGGC
>DOYB01000150.1 GCA_003518745.1 Selenomonas sp.
CATCCTGGCCAATGACATACTGATCCAGAATTGCGCGAATCTCTTTGGGCTTCGGAATGTCCTTCAGTTCAACCTCAACTTCATCACTGAACTCTTCTTCGATTATCTCATTGCAGAGTTCAATGCATTCATCGCAGATATAGACTCCGGGACCCGCCACAAGTTTCCGTACCTGATCCTGGGTCTTTCCGCAGAAGGAGCACTTCAACTGGCCCCTTTCATCCCCAAACTTCAACATTCCATTACCCCTTCTCAGGCTCTTCCTGCTTTAAAGGACGTGTTATGACTTCGTCAATCAAGCCATAGGCCTTAGCCTCCAGAGCCGTCATGAAATTATCACGCTCCGTATCAGCCATAACCTTATCACGTGTCTGCCCGGTGTGCTTCACCAGTATGTCATTACCTACTTCACGCAGGCGCAGTATTTCCTTTGCCTGGATTTGGATATCCGTAGACTGTCCCTGAGCACCACCCAAAGGCTGATGAATCATTATACGTGCAAGGGGAAGAGCAAAACGCTTGCCCTTAGCTCCGGCAGTCAGAAGCAATGAGCCCATGCTGGCAGCCTGTCCGATACAGATCGTAGACACATCCGGACGAATGTACTGCATGGTATCATAGATGGCAAGACCTGCCGTCACGACCCCACCGGGACTGTTGATGTATAGATGTATGTCTTTATCGGGATCTTCGGATTCCAAAAAAAGCATCTGCGCGACAATAGCATTAGCCATGCTGTCATCAATCGCACCGCCCAGAAAGATAATACGGTCCTTCAGAAGACGGGAATATATATCATAGGCACGTTCCCCGTGATGGGAACGCTCCACCACCATTGGTACGTAGTAACTCATGTTCTGTCTCTCCAAATATTACTTTGCGGCACTGTCTATGACGAATCTCAGTGTTTTCTTGCGAAGCACTGTGAACGCCATGTCAGCCATACGACCCTGCTCGCGAATTATCTTCTTGACATCCTTCGGCTTCACACCATAGGTAAGGGCCATTTCAGCAACTTCCTGGTCAAGATCCTCTGCCTCAACCTTAATGTCCTCAGCCTTTGCCACCTCTTCCAGCATAAGGTCCGTACGAACATTCTTCTCCGCAGTCTCCCTGTAGTCAGCGCGGATTTTCTCCAAATCCGTATTGGCATACTGCAAATACGTTTCGAGGTTCAGACCCTGCTGCTCCAAACGCATCGCCATTTCTTGAATCATGGATGTGACGCGATTATCAATCATGACGGGAGGGACATCTACAGTGATATTTTCCGTTGCCTTCTCGATGATCGCGGTACGGCGATCCGTCTCTGCCTTACGTTCCGCATTAGCCTCAAGGTTCTTACGTATATCAGCCTTCAGCTCATCCAAAGTCTCGAACTTGCTGATCTTCTTCGCAAGCTCATCGTCCATGGGAGGAAGCTCCATCTCTTTGATGCTGTGTATGGTGCACTTGAACAGAGCGGGCTTTCCTGCCAGCTTCTCTTCATGGTAATCTTCCGGGAAGGTGACATTGACCTCAACCTCTTCGCCAATCTTGGCACCGATAAGCTGATCCTCGAATCCGGGAATGAAGCTGCCGGAACCAATCTGAAGGGGATAATCCTTGCCCTCCCCTCCATCAAAGGCCTCTCCGTCAACAAAGCCCTTGAAGTCAAGGGTGGTGAAATCTCCGGACTTAACAGCAGTTCCCTCAGGAACATCCACCATTTTTCCCTGACGCTCACACATGCGCTTCAGTTGATTCTCCACGTCCTCATCGGAAACCTCGTCAACCTTTTTCTCTACCTGCAGTCCCTTATATTCTCCGAGAGTAACCTCAGGACGGGGGGTAAAAGTAGCCTTGAAAACCACGTTCTTATTCGATTCCAACGTGACAACATCTATGTCGGGACGAGTTACCGGCTCAACCTTCTCCTGATCATATGCTTCGTTGAGAGCCTTTGGGCAGAGAATATCGAAGGCCTCTTCCAAAACAGCCTCTTTACCGACCCTTTTCTCCAAAACATTCCGGGGTGCTTTTCCCTTACGAAATCCAGGGATATTGACGCTATTGGCAAGCTTTTTGCAAGCGCCTTCCTCTGCCTTCGCAAGCTCAGCCGCATCCACCTCGATGGTAAGAACAACCTTGTAATTTTCTATGTTTTCCTTAGTTACGTTCATTGCCTGAAATGACCTCCCGCTTTCTTAGGTTGCTGACCTTGAAACAAATCAAGGAACCGCACATACATTTTTCATAATAACATACCATTTCAAAAAAAACAAGCGAGAAAGCAAATTACTAATTAGGTTTCTTTGCTTTCCCACTCCTATAACAAACCCATTCAACCGTAACAGACCTATCCATATTTTGGGGGCTTATCCATGCCTCGGATACCTGTTATACATCAGCCTTTCCCGGCTGCTCCTGTTCCTCACGCATAAGCAGGAAACAGTAATCCGACAGACGGTTCAGGAAAATACGATCCTCTTTGTGGGTTGGCTCAGTCTCAGCCATCTCACAGAAAAGACGTTCAGCCCGACGTGTTATAGTGCGGGCCATGTCCAACATGGCACCCGACTTTGTATCCCCGGGAACAATAAATGCTTTTAGTGGCGGCAGCATCCCCTCTATCCTGTCCATCTCCTCTTCAAGTACCGCGATATGCTCGGTATTTATTATAGGCTCCTTTCCAATGCTTGCAAGATCTGCCATCAAAAGGGGCATCAATTTCTGAAGAGCAAGTATGCTGTTTTTGACCTTAGGTGTCACGGCAAAAGCCCTAGCCATCCCCAAAGCAGAATTAACCTCATCCACAGTACCGTATACCTTAACCCTTATGGATGATTTGTCCACCCTCTCACCGGTATATAGACTTGTCCTTCCCTCATCTCCTGTTTTGGTATAAACCCCCATATATGTTTCCTCCCTATGAAGCAATGAAGCAATCACCACGCAAAATCACGTTTTGCATGGCACTCCTACACGAATTCTAAGATTATCTTCCACCTGTGGATTCGACTCGTAAAAAAAGGGGCTGTTCACAGCCCCTAGCACTACTCACAAATTTCAGTCTCATTAAAGAAAATCGGAATCTCCCTGGCGGCACTTTCCGGGCTGTCCGAAGCATGTACCGCATTACGGCTTCCGCTTTCAGCATACAGTTTGCGTATCGTTCCCTCTGCCGCATCCTTGGGATTTGTCTTTCCGTTTATTTCACGTACCCTTGAAATGGCATTTTCACCCTCCAGCACCAATGCGATCAACGGGGCGGATGTCATAAAGGACACCAAGTCATCATAATAGGGCCGTCCAATGTGCTCTACATAATGCTTAGAAGCCAGTCTCTCTGTCATTTGCATGAGCTTCATGGCTATAATACGGAAGCCCTCATTCTCATACCGCTTGATTATATCACCACTGTAATGCTTTGCAAAGGCATCCGGTTTAATGAGCACCAATGTTCTTTCCATACTCAAAAAATTCCTCCCTTAAGCTTTTCCATTTCTTCCATATATTTCTCAGCATAGACATGACAGTTCAATGCCGACTCGTGAAGAGCTTCTATCTCATCTTCCCTGAGAGAACGCACTATTTTGGCAGGATTCCCGTACACAAGAGAATTAGCTGGTATCTTCTTGCGCTGAGCCAGAAGGGTTCCGGCTCCTATTATGCAATTATCTCCTATTTCCGTGTACCCCAGCAGAATCGAACCCATACCTATGAGACAATGGCTTCCTATCCTGCGGCTGTGAACCAGCGCATTGTGACCTATTATGACATAATCCCCAATCTCTGTAGGAGAATCCCCCATTACATGAACCGTCGAATTATCCTGAACATTGGCATAGGAACCAATGCGTACGGGCTGGTAATCCCCCCGAACCACCGCACTGAACCAGATGCTGGAGCACTCGCCTATCGTTACGTCCCCAACTATAGCAGCTGTTGGCGCCACAAACACATCCTTCGCCAACTGAGGTGACTTTGACTGATAAGGCATTATTATGCCCATAGAACCGCCTCCCAAAACGAGTGTTTATTCACCTCTCAATTATAGCGGAATGTTCAGATTTTGCCAAGTTAAAATCTGAACATACAGGCAAAAATCATTCCCTGTTATTTCAGTTTTCCAAACAGATTATAGGTCATACCTTCAACAACAGATTGTTAAGGTTCATGGTATTCAGATAAGTCACCTCTGAAGCCATGCCAAGCACCAGCCTGATCCCTATTTTTTCATCGGGCTTGTCTGACTTGTGAAGGCTATAGTATTCCTTGGGATCAAACTGAGCGCCATCATCTCTGATACGCAGGACAAATTCCCCGTTGCTGAACATGACCTTGAGCATAAGGCGGTGGGACTTACCATCACCAAACGACCAGTCCAGCACATTTTTCCCCATCTCTTCCATAAACAAAGACAAACGGAAAGCCTGCTGCCTGTTTCCTCCATGCTCTTTGACAAATTCCTCCGCTGTTTTGCAGCACTCGCACAGCTGAGGAATATCGGCAATCTCCCACTCCAAATAATTCTCAGCGGGCAGTCCGTAGGAATCAGGCTGCAAAATCAAGCCGTCCAAAGAAAATGGATTTCTCTTCATGGAAAATCCAACCAACAGGATTACAAAAGCCAGAGCGCAAGCCACTGACACAAGATAGCTGTACCACACTGCCTCTACGCCCATGACCTCCGGCGCGATATGGGCAAACAGGGCCGCGTTGGCGGCCATGACTATCAGAATAGCATTCCCCATCATAAACCGCTTCAACCCACGCAAATAGCCCACATAGCATAAGACAAGGCCGCGGAAAATAAACTGCAGAGCAAAAATCCGCAGGCCAAAGGTACCCAAAGCGATTATGATTGTATCGTCCGTAAAGAGCCGGACAGCCAAGTCTCCAATCAGCCAGCAAAGCACAATTAGAACCGCATTGATCATAATGGCCTTTCGGCACATAACGGCAATTATCTCCTTGAGGCCATCCCTGTCCTCCTCGCCGTTGGCAATTCCCGTAACCATGGCGGTCATGTCCCCCATGCCATTGCCAAAGCACAGTAGAATTTCCCCCACCTTAGCCACTATTGTAAAAGCAGCCACATAGGGCTCGGAACCGTACTGCAGAAAAGCCACGTTCAAGGCCGCTGCAGTCAGACCCAGGCACATAGAATTGACGAAGGCCGGTGTGCCGTAGGACATGATTTCTCCCACTCGTCCCAGCTTCACTAAGCGAAGTGAAAACCGCGCCGTACGCTTCTTGCCGAAAAAGCACAGGAGCATCACTGTCCCCGCCACATAGCCGCTCAGGGTGGTGGCCAGCGCCATCCCAAGCACGCCGCCATGGAACACAAAGAGATTCAAAAGGTCGAAGACGATATCCAATACAAAGACCAAGCTTACTGCCACCACGTTGGTCTGCCTGTCACCCTCAATCTGCAGGATAGCCGGAAGAGTCGTAATGACAGTAAGAATCGGCATCATGGGAACATAGCCCAACATATAGTCCAGCGTGGAGGAAAAGAGCCCCGTTCCGGGCGTAAGCCCAAGTGCCTGACATATAGTGGACGCAAACATCAAAATCAACAGGGTGCAAACGATGGAAATGGCCAAAGAAACCGTCAGAGTGGTGGAAAACACCTGATTGATTTCCTCCGTATCCCCTTTTCCCGAAGCGTTACTGCAAATGATGGAATTGCCGGCAGACATAACGACGGCAACTGCCAGCACTACCAATGCCACCGGCGTCACCATACCCTCGGCCGCCACAGCTTCGGCTCCAAGAAACTGCCCCGACAAAGCCGTATCAATGACCGTGCAGATGGTCATCACGATCTGGCTCATAATGATGGTAGGGAGCATCCGCTGAATATAGCCGGATATAAAGGTCTTTTTCATTTATTCCTCCGTCAGATATGCGACCATAATTTTTCAGAAAAATATATCCTCGTCAATATCCTCCAATACTCTCTTGGCCGCGCCTTCATCAAGCGCCTCAACCTGACGCAATTTCCTGCGTATGGCCTTTGACCTTGTACCCATAAGACTTTCCAGATCCGTATTCGTCTGGTTCAAATGATTCTGCATCTTGAGCATTCCCATTTCGAACTTTTCGAATTCAGTCTTTACAGCCCCAAGCACCTCCCATACCTCATTGGAGCGCTTTTGAATAGCAAGTGTCTGGAAACCCATTTGCAGACTGTTCAGGAATGCCGCCATTGTGCTGGGGCCTGTAACATTCACATGGAATTTCCGCTGAAGCTCCTCCATAAGCCCGCTGTGATTTACTACCTCGGCATACAAGCCTTCAAAGGGCAGGAACATAATGGCGAAGTTAGTGGTGGCAGGCGGATATATGTACTTATCCCTTATATCCTTGGCCTCAGAGAGCAATCTTTTTCTGAAGGTATTGAATGCCTCCTCCATAACTTCCCTGTCCCCGCTCTGTCTGGCATCCTGGAGAGCTGTGTACGCATCCCCCGGAAACTTGGAATCAATGGGAATATAAACCGGTTCCTCTTCCTTAACCCCCGGGAGCCTTACGGCAAACTCCACACGATTGCTGCTCTTAGGGACTGTAGCAACATTCTTTTCATACTGATTCGGTGACAGAATTTCTTGAAGAATGGCCTCCAGCTGGATTTCTCCCAGAATCCCCCTTGTCTTTACTCCCGAAAGAACCTTTTTCAAGCCCCCAACGTCATTGGCAAGGCTTTTCATCTCACCCAGACCTGCGTGAACCTGCTCTAATCTTTCACTGACATTTCTAAAGGACTCAGAAATTCTTCTTTCAAGGGAAACCTCCAGCTTCTCATTTACAGTTTCACGAATTTGCTCCAACTGTTGTTTGTTTTCCTCTCTGACCTCTGATAGAGCCTTGTCCACGCTGTTTTTTACCGTGTCGAATTTAAGCACGTTCATGGCCTCAAGGGACTGCAGCCGATTCTCAAGTTGAGTCATGGAATCCGACATGCTCTGCCTGAAACGGTCATTGGATTTGTGAATAATGTCGTTCAGTGTCCTGATTGCCTGAAGATTGCCATCACCTATATGAGCAACAGAAGAGTTAATATTCTGCTGCAAACGTTCAGCCCTGGCCTGCAGCAGTGAGTTATACCGGTCAGCGCTGCCAAATTCAGACTGCCTGTTCCTCATGTTGAGCAAAAGTACTATAATGAGTACCAGCGCAATAAAAATCAGGCATAAAAGTAGCTGCTCTACTGTCATTGAAATTACTCCCTAAAGCATTCAAATAGAAAAAAATCTCATATATTCTATCAAAAAGCTCAAAGAAAGGCAATACACATTGCAGAGCCCATACCGTCATGCTAAAATAAGAACCTGAAATTTGTTTTATCTTGATTATTTCCGTAATCATTAAGGACAGGTGCATGGAATGAACGGAAAAATGCTGTGCTTTTTTCTTGGGAGGCTGGCCGTATTAGAGGGCATTATGCTTATCCTCCCCCTCTCCTATGCCCTTTGGTATTCCCAGGAAATCTGGCAGATTTTCGCCGCATCCAGTGCGCTTTCAATTGGTATGGGCTTCATATTCAACCGTCTTGGGAAGGGGCATCCAAATAGTGTCAAGGTGCTTGAGTCTGCTTTTTTCATGATGGCAATGTGGCCATTTCTGGCACTTGTCGGCGCACTGCCATTTTCAACCTCGGGCTGGCTGCGCCCAATAGATGCCTTCCTAATGTCCATGTCAGACGTAACCTCAGTGGGTATTTCCCTTCTTCCCCATGATGCCCCCTATGCCCTTAGGCTTTGGGAGGGCAGTCTCATGTGGCTTGGAGGGCTGTGCTTCATTTTCATGCTTGTAACCCTGCTCCCATTGGTAAGCGGCTGCTTCGGCATGGAGCTTTCCATAAGGCAGGGATATACCTTCAGCCCCATGCTGGGACGGATGAAACTGCTGTCAGGTAAAGCTGTATTTATTTATTGTACCATTACCGTATTTTCGATAGTGCTGTTCAGTCTGTCAGGTCTGCTTCCTTGGGATGCCCTGCAAATGGCAATGCGCTGCGTTTCAACCGGCGGAGGAGACTACTTCCCGAACCGCGACAGTTATCTGGTCGAACAGGCCGCAATGATTTCGATGCTGCTTGCAGGGGGCAATTTGCTGCTATATCTCCAAGTCATAAGTCAGAAGAACTCTCGCATACTATATCGCAACTCAGAGGTCAAGGTGTTCTTTCAGCTTGTTATTGCGGCAGGACTGGCTGTGGCCTTCCACCTTTACAGTACCGGCGAATACTACGCCCTTCAAAGTCTTCAAAACGGCTTTTTTCACATGCTGTCATTCCTCACCACGACAGGTCTGCAAACTACGGCCCTGGAATACTGGCCGGATTTCGATATATTCTTTCTGCTGCTGCTGACATTTACCGGAGGATGTATCGGTTCGGTAACCGGGGGAATGAAGATTATTCGCGTACTTACCCTGTTCAAAATAGCTGCTGCTGAGACGAAGCGAACCCTTCACCCACATATGATCGCAAACGTACGTATCAGTGGAGTATCCATTCCGCCCAAAATCGTTGGAAGGATGCTGAGCTACTTCTTCATGTACATATTGACGTTCTTTTTCTTTGCCGTGCTGCTTTCAATTTCCGGAGAGGAGCTTTCTGTAGCAGTTGCCATGTCCTTCTCCTGTATGACGGGCGTTGGTCACGTTCCTACATTCTGTCAAGGTGATACTTTCCTGATGCTTACTCCTGCGATGAAGCTCTTATGCTGCCTTATAATGCCTGTAGGACGAATTGAGATATTTGGCTTCCTGCTTTTGTTCCAGGCAGGATTCAACAGAAGCAAGAAAAAATGGTGAGGAGCTCCTTATGAATCGACGACTTGTTGCTGCTGTCCTTGGATATCTGACTATCTCCTGCGGCGCTGCCATGATGTTCCCACTCCTTTTGGCAGCAATCGAAAGGGATCCCGGCAGTATTGCCGCGTTCACCCTTTCAATAATGCTCTGCCTTGTTACCACCTTTGAACTGGAGCACTATGGCCGCATCAAAGAGACAGACAGCCTTTCAATACGAGAAGGTATCGCGGTTACGGGACTGGGCTGGCTGATGGTATCCCTACTGGGCATGATTCCATATGCTACAGCCGGACACCTGAATCTATTGAACAGCATTGTGGAATCCGTGTCTGGTTTCTCCGGCACGGGCGCTACGGTAATCCTTGACGTGGAGACAATTCCTCATAGTGTACAGCTATGGAGAAGCCTTTCAAACTGGGTCGGAGGCCTTGGCATCATAGTTATATTCATGGCCATACTGCCTCAGGCCGGAAAAGGCGCGGTTTACATGTTTCGCGCGGAGAGTACAGGCCCTACCAAAGACAGACAGATGCCGCGGATACGCGACAACGCAAAGGCCCTATTCACAGTCTACGTGGCATTTACCCTTGTATGCTCAATTGCCTACTATCTTTGCGGACTAACGCCCTTCGTTGCGGTCAATCATGCCATGACAACGATTGCGACAGGCGGGTACTCAGTATACAACGGTACTGTTGCGGAATATGGAAATATATGGCTTGAATTCGTAATGAGCTTCTTCATGGTGATTTCAAGCGGCAGCTTTGCCATGTACGTCATGGCCACCAGACACGGCATCACCACTCTGTTCCGAAATACAGAATTTCGGGTATTTCTGTGGCTTATTGCCATCGCCTCGATACTCATTGCTGCAGACCTTATGGTGGAAATGCGTATTGATATGATTACTGCCATAAGATATTCTGTCTTTCATGTTACTTCCCTTTCCTCAACCACCGGATTCGTATCCTATGATTTCGATACATGGCCCCCCTTTGCAAAGGGACTGCTGTTGATGACCATGTTCCTTGGAGGGTGTGCAGGCTCCACTGCGGGAGGACTGAAGGTTTCAAGAATTATACTTTTGGTAAAGATGGTACAATCCACGCTTTGGCAGAAGCTCCATCCCCAAATGGTCTCACAAGTGAAGATGAATGGCCAGGTCGTTCCCGATGAAGTCCTCTTTGGTGTAGCCAGATTCTTTTTCGCATATGTGGTTTTAGATATAGCATTTGCGTTCGTTATGCTCGCTGACGGCCTCGACCTCATAGATGCGGTCAGCGTCAGCGTTTCCACCATGGGGAGCGTAGGTCCGGGATTTGGAATAGAGGGTGCCACCAGTACCTATGCTTTGCTCCCCGATATGAGCAAGGCCTTTGCCTGCATATTCATGTTTTTGGCAAGACTTGAAATTTTTACTGTTCTGGCCATGTTCACCACAGGATTCTGGGGAAGAAAGCGTGGCTGGTGAACCTGGCTTACATGAAAATTAGCCAATCAATCTGCGCCCTTCGGACTTGATTTCTTGGATTTTCATAGTACAATATAAGCAGTGTTTTCCGAAAGGAGGAGATTCCTATTCAGTTTATAAAAAAGCATGGTACTTTAATTTCTAATCTTCTTGTTGTTCTTTTGGTTCTTTTGGCTATTTACTCCAAGATTCATGATGGACAGATGGACATGTTGTTCCGTATGGAGGATCTCTATCTTATAGTTGGAGCATTCCTAGGATTGGTTGTTTTGCATTTCATGTACAAAAAGCACGCCGCACCGCAAGGTAATCAGAAAAAAAAGAAATAAGCGCTGTTCAGGATAATCCTGTGTTGGCTTCAGGATTATCCAATTTTTGTGTAAGGGTGGGAAGTTGAATCCCTCCTTTATGAAAAAAATTGGAAGGAGTGCCGTATTTCGATGATGTATTCTCAAAAAACTGCCCCCATAGCACAGGCAATGCGCAGCTATGCTGAGGACGGCGCGTTGGCATTCCATACTCCCGGACATAAGCAGGGACTCGGCGCACATCCAATGCTTCGGGAACTCATTACCGAAAAGGGCCTTATGGAAGAAGTATCCCTTATGGAGGAACTGGACAACCTTCAGGCACCGTCCCATTGTATACGTGATGCCCAAAGACTCGCGGCTGAACTATATGGCGCAGATTCTGCGTGGTTCATGATAAATGGCACAACCGGAGCCATTCATACTATGCTTCTTGCGGCGCTTTCCCCTGGTGATAAGGTTCTTGTTCCACGTAATGCTCATCGTTCCATGATGGGAGGAATATTGCTGGCCGGAGCACATCCAATCTTCCTTCAGCCTGAAATCGAAAGAGAATATGGTATCCCAATGGGATTATCTATAGAATGTGTAAGGCATGCCATTGAGGCCCATCCCGACGCAAAGGCAGTGGCCATTGTCTCCCCCACTTATTACGGAGCCGCTTCGGATACTCCGGGAATAGCCGAACTGGCGCATTCAAAGGGAATGCTGCTATTGGTGGACGAAGCCCACGGGGCGCATTTGCGGTTCAGCAGCAAACTCCCCATATCTGCCATGGAGGCAGGGGCAGACCTTTCCGCCCAAAGCACCCATAAGCTTCTGGGCTCTTTGACACAAACTTCGATGCTGCTTGGTAAAAAAGGATATATTGATTTCGACAGAGTCCAAACCGTTTCAAGTTTACTGCAATCCACAAGTCCCAATTACCTATTACTGGCCTCACTTGATATAGCCAGACTGCAAATGGCAGAAGAGGGTTCCCTCCGCATTGAGCGAGCCATAGACATTGCCAGGAAACTGAGGGAGGAAATAAGGCGGATCCCCGGACTCGACTGTCTTGGATGTGAGTGCGTGGGAACAAATGGAACGGCAGGATTTGACCCTACTAAGCTCACTGTTTCCGTCAAAGGGCTTGGAATCACAGGAATGGAGGCTGAGACTCTTCTTCGTCACCGCTTCAAGCTGCAGTGTGAGTTGTCAGACCCTTACAATGTAATGTTCATAATATCAATGGCTGATACAGACAGAGAAGGTGAACGGCTTTTGGAGGGGCTCAAAAAGCTGGCTCTCCACTGTGAACATAATGGTAAAGTTAGCAGTAAGGCTTCCCTGCCCCCTCTTGAACTCCCGGCAATTCCCAAGCTTATACTTTCTCCTCGCGAAGCCTTCTGGGAAAAAACAGAGCGCGTACCAATGAAAGCTTCCGTAGGAAGGATATGCGCGGAACAGCTTGTATTTTACCCACCTGGTGTTCCGATTCTGTGCCCGGGAGAAGAAATCAGCCCGGAAATTTTGGAATATGCCTTAGAGCGGAAAATTATGGGCTTAAAAGTAACCGGCGTTGAAGACACGTCACTGAAAACCATAAAGGTAGTGTTGTAAATGAAGGAAATAAATGAAAAGGGCCGGCTGATTATTATTGAAGCCGGTGACGGATCAGGTAAAGCTACCCAGACAAAGGCACTATATGACCACCTTATCGCTGATGGCAAAAGTGTCAAAAAGATATCCTTTCCCGATTATGAATCGGATTCCTCCGCATTGGTGAGGATGTATTTAGCAGGAGATTTCGGAAACCGTCCGGAGGACGTGAATGCCTTTGCGGCCTCCACATTCTACGCGGTGGACAGGTTTGCCTCCTACAGGATGAATTGGAAGGAGGCCTACGACAATGGAACCTTGATATTGGCAGACAGATATACCACCTCAAATATGGTGCATCAGGCGGTGAAACTTGAAGATGGAGATAAAAGGAAATCCTTCCTTGACTGGCTTTGGGATTTTGAATTTGTAAAGCTGGGGCTGCCGGTACCTGACATGGTTATTTTCCTGGATATGGATCCAGCGGTCAGTGATAAACTCATCACGTCCCGTGCCAAGGGTAAAGAAAAGGATATACACGAAAGGGATACCTCATATCTTCATAGATGTCATAAAGTATATCTGGAACTGGCAGATAAATACGACTGGCATCGTATACAATGCAGCGAAAATGGAGCTCCAAGGAGTATTGAGGCCATTCACGAGGATGTATATACTGCTGTGAAGAACCGGCTTGGCTGATTCCACAGCGGTTACGACGGAAAAGTATTTCGATTTATCAGCCCACAAATGAAAACTATGCACATAGGAGGTGTTTTGAGGATGATAAAAGAGGTTCTTGTGGTGGAAGGCAAGATGGATGTAGTTGCCATTGATAAGGCCGTTGACGCGGACTGCATTACAACAGGCGGCTTCAGCCTAAAGCCTGCTACCCTTGAAAATATAAGAAATGCCTATGAACGCCGAGGTATCATCATATTGACTGACCCCGACTCTGCCGGGGAACGAATAAGGACGTTTCTTTCAAAGAAATTTCCCAATGCGAAGCATGCCTTCGTGCCCAAGGAGGATGCTACCGCAAACGACGATATAGGCATAGAACAGGCTAGTCCTAAGGCTATACGAAAAGCCTTGGAAAATGTACGCACCTTAAATTGGGAGCCAAAAGAAATATTCTCCAGTGTAGACATGGTTAAAAACGGGTTAAGCGGATTGTCTGATTCATCGGCCCGCAGGGCAAAAGCCGGAGCAATGCTAGGCATAGGCTATGCAAACGCGAAAACCTTTCTAAAGCGTCTCAACCACTACGGCGTAACCCGTGAGGAATTCGACAGGTCTGTCCGCGAATTGGAGGTGAAAAAATAATGAGCAGCGAGCTTCATCCCGTAATAGCGAATCGAGCTGTTACACTGCATATCCTGAAGGCATTCCATCTGCATACCAGTAAAAAACTGGGACAGAATTTCCTGATTGACAGCTCCATAGTGCAGGGTATCGTTAGTGCGGCAGAGCTGAGCGCAGAAGACAGTGTCCTGGAAATCGGCCCTGGCATAGGAACTCTGACACAGGGAATGGCCGAGACCGGCGCGGATATTACAGCCGTAGAACTGGACAAGAAGCTCCCCGATGTTCTGGCAGAGACCCTCAAGGGATATGAAAACGTCCGCATTGTGCAGGGAGATATACTAAAGGTGGATATCCCGGAATTGATGGGAAGCTCCCCCTTCAAGGTGGTGGCAAATCTCCCCTACTACATCACGACCCCCATCCTTATGGCTCTTCTTGAAAGAAAACTCCCCATTACACGCATCGTGACGATGGTACAAAAGGAAGTTGCGGAACGTATGACCGCAAGCCCTGGGTCAAAAGCCTATGGAGCACTTTCCGTGGCGGTGCAGTATTATACGGAGCCTGATATCGTACTGAATGTCCCACCAAGGTCCTTCCTTCCTGAGCCGGAAGTCGACTCAGTGGTAATTTCCTGTTCTGTTCGAGAAAAGCCGGCTGTTGCTGTAGCTGATGAAGCACTGTTCTTCAGAATTGTTCGTGGAGCCTTCGGTCAGCGACGAAAAACCCTCTCGAACGCCCTAAAAGGAGCAGGATTTCAGAAAGATTACATAGAAAGAGCCTTGACTGAAGCGGGAATCGACTTGAAGCGGCGTGGTGAGACCCTTTCTCTGGAAGAGTTCGCTGCAATTACAGACGCATTTATCAAAAATATATAGCATTACGTTCTTATTTAAGAAATAATATTTCATAATCCATATTGAAAGAAGGAATATTTATGGAACATAGCGCATGGTCTATTTTGCCTCCCCTAATTGCCATAATCCTGGCACTTTGGACAAAAGAGGTATATATGTCCCTGATTATAGCTATTTTTTCAGGTGCTTTGCTCTATACAGGCTTTGACCCCCTAGAATCCATACTTACAATGTTCGCGGTAATGGAGGAAAAGGTCGGCTCAAATGTAAATATTTTGGTATTCCTGGTCATTCTCGGAATACTTGTGGCTGCTATCTCCAAATCAGGAGCAACCAGAGCATATGGTGAATGGGCCGCAAAGTCCATAAGCGGTAAACGAAGTACATTGTTTTTAACGGGCCTCCTTGGAATAGTAATCTTTATTGATGATTATTTTAACTGTCTGACCGTTGGAACAGTAATGCGGCCTATTACAGATAAATTCAAGATTTCCCGCGCTAAGCTGGCTTATGTTATCGATACCACTGCCGCCCCTATCTGCATCATAGCCCCTGTCTCCAGCTGGGCCGCCGCAGTAAGCTCTTCCCTGCCTGAGAACAGCTCCATCGACGGATTTGAATTATTCATACAGACCATTCCCTTCAATTTATATGCTATTCTGGCTATGATATTTATGGTCTTCATCATCTTCACCGGAAGAGACTTTTCCGCTATGGGTGATACCGTAGTTAAAAACAGAGAGAATTTCATAATCCCAAAGGAATATAGGGAAGAAGCTGAGGCTGAATATCAACATTCCAACAAGGTTGACGTGGATTACAAATTAACCGATGAGACCGAAAACCACTTAAGAAAATGCAGTGTAATGGATCTGTTCCTTCCCATACTTGTACTCATAATCGCCTGTGTATATGGCATGCTCTACACTGGCGGTATACACGAGGGATCTTCCGTGGCAAATGCCTTTGCGAATTGTGACGCTTCAAAGGCACTGGTTCTGGGCTCGTTTATAGCCTTTATATTTACCGGACTTCTCTACATGACTAGACGCATACTGTCCTTCAAAGCATTCTGTGAATGCTTCAGCAATGGTTTCAAAGCAATGGTCCCCGCAATTTTCATACTCTGCCTTGCTTGGACCCTTTCAGGAATCTGCAACGATAAATACCTTGATTTGGGAGGCTTTGTAGGCACATTGGTAAGTGAGCATACCTCCATTGTCATGTTCCTGCCACCTGTATTCTTCGTTGTTTCCCTTTGCATGGCCTTTGCTACGGGAACCTCATGGGGCACATTTGGCATTCTGATTCCAATTGCTGTTGCCACCATGGGGACTGACGCGGCAAACACCTCTTTGCTAGTCCTCTGCGTGGCGGCTATCCTGTCCGGCGCCGTAAGCGGTGACCATGCCTCACCTATCTCAGATACGACTATACTGGCATCCGCGGGTGCTCAATGTCATCACATTGAGCATGTACGTACCCAGTTCCCATACGTAATGGCCGTTTCCGCATGCAGCCTTATAGGCTATCTTGTGGACGGAGTTACTCTGAACGGGTGGATGGGTCTTGCAGCCGGATTCATCTGTCTGTTAGCTGTTATGTTCTTCATCCAGTCAAAGGTTCAGGTAAAGGAAATATAAAAAAAGCAGGACATAAAAATGGTTCCTGAGTAACTATTTCCTAATAATTTGCGTGAAATCCACGCGAATCAGCATGTAAATAGCCCCTATCAGAATTGAGTATCCGACAGGGGCTTATCTTTACCAACATACTGTCTTGAGGTCTTCTCTATAGCTGCATAACAGTCCTCATAGAATTCACTGGAATGAGCTTCACGAACCTACTTCCACAAATAGAATGAAATGGAATATTTGAAGAGTCGAATCCTAATAACATGCAGGATGGTGCATACCAGAAGGAGCAAGAACTTCCCTAGCCATTCGTAATGGCCTCATCTGGATTTTTCCTTGTATATGATTCCAAGCGTAGAACAAAAAAAGCCCCGAAAAGGACAAAATCGGTTTGAACTCACAACCAAAACAGAGGTTTTGAGCCCAGGAATTATGCACAAAAATACCGCCCTTCCTGCGTTTCAAGAGGACGGTTGTACATCAGATGGCAGGGGCAGTAAGACTTGAACTCACAACCTACGGTTTTGGAGACCGTTGCTCTACCAATTGAGCTATACCCC
>DOYB01000196.1 GCA_003518745.1 Selenomonas sp.
CGGCCTTCCTGCTGCGACTCCTCCTAGATTGGCTTCTCCCCCCGGTCTTTGCCGAGGTTCTACGGGTTCTGCTCCCGCGCCCGGATGCCTGTTTCCCCTTCTGCTCATTAAGCACGAATTTGTACAGATAGCCCTCACGGACACCTGCCTCGGTTACTTCAATGCTTTCACAGCCGAAGAATTTAGCCACCGTATGGAGAATAATCATACCCGGAAGAAGTGTACGCACGCGGTAAGGCACGCAACGAACAATCACGTCGAGAGCATCTGAGGGAACAGTCCCCTTTTTCGTGTTCTCCAAGCGCTTGATTATCTTTCCAAGATCTGTGATTCTTATGGACGAGGTTTCAGCCGGCAAATGGAACATTTCCACAGCCAGTTTCTTCATGGCCCTAGCCGTGCCTCCCACTCCGCAAATCATGGGGTATGGCCCTTTGTCAAAGTCCTCCGGCAGCTTGTTCAGCTCCGACAGAACCGCTGCCTTTATCTCCTTGCGCTCCTTCTTCGTCGGAAGGATGTTTTCCACATAGCTGTCATAGGTGTTCAAAGAGCCGCAGGGAAGATCCACCACATGGCTCATACCTTCGCTTGTGTACGTTACAAGCTCCGCGCTTCCGCCGCCCACGTCCACCAAAAGTCCATTGGAAACGTGATCCGCCGCGTGGAATACACCCAGGAAATCCAGCTCTGCCTCTGTCTCACCGGAAATGACCTGCAGTTTAAGTCCTGATATCTTGCTGATTTCCTTTACTGCCTCGTCACAGTTCCGCGCGTTTCTGATGGCTGCCGTCGCGAAGGCATGAACCTCATCAATCTGCAGATCCTCGACCAGAATCCTGCACTCCTTGAGCACCTGGGAAACCCTGCGTATTCCCGATGGCATCAGATTGCCATTCTTTACATAAGAGGACAGTCCCACGGCCTCCTTGCGGTTGAGAACCTGGGTCAGTTGACCATACTCCAGCCGGTAAATATTGAGTCTGACTGTATTCGAACCCACATCGATAATCGCGTACATACCTTTCACTGCTCCTTTTCCTTGCTGTCACTAACATCTTCCGATACTTGCTTTCCGATTTCTTTCGCCTTTCCACTCTTGACAAGCTTGAGCATTTCGTCCATACTCACCGGCTTGCTGTAAAGATAACCTTGGAATATTTCACAGCCCAGTTCAATAAGCTTATTGCGCTGTGGAACATTATCAACGAACTCAGCTATTACCATGAGCCCCATATCCTTGCTCAGTTGAGTCAATGAACGTACAATATGCTGGCTGTTGGTATTTTCGATGACATCCCGGGTTATGGAACCGTCCAGCTTCACCACATCGAACTGATTTGTCATAAGATATGCCACAGACGTATGTCCCATTCCGAAATCGTCTATCAACAGCTTATGCCCCTTTTTCTTTAACCGATGAAGGCGCTCTATGTTTTCCTCTGTTCCTGCCAGAGCATCCTGCTCCGTTATTTCTATCCAAAGCTGTTTGGGATCAATTCCCGCCATCCTCACGGCCCTGTCCAGATTATCCTCCAATTCGTCATAGGCCAGCGATTCACCGGTAATATTAACCGAAATTTTATATGTACCCTCCAGATTTTCATTCATCTTCTTTATGCCACGACAGCTTTCCTGAAAGATGAACTCTTCCAACGCGGGCAAATAGTCGCCCAGCTTTGCTATGGAAATTATCATGGGAGGATACAGGAATCCCGCCAGCGGGTGATCCCACCTGAGCAATGCCTCCGCGCCCAGAAAGGTGCCGTCCGCTTTGAACTGGGGCTGATAGACCATGAACAGCTTTCGCTTGTATATGGCCTCCTCAAGATCACGGACAAGAACAAAGAACACCCTAAGCTGCTTCTCGGACAAATCATTCAGTACAAGGGGCTGCGTGCCGCTTTCCATATAGCGGTAATATTCCTCGAAGCTCTTGAACTGCTTGGAGAACTCTCCCGCGCTAAGCCTTTCATAGAGCCGCATGAAGGGCAGATAGCAAAATGTATTTCCCACTATCAGCAGCATCTGAAGGACACCGCCCTGCCATGAATCTGTTGCCAGATAACCGTATATCGGCGCGGGTATCGTCCAGCTCACGTCATGTGAAATCAGGGGAACCGCCCCCACATACATACAGAGATAGACGATCAGCAGATCCAGCAAGGGCAGAAACAGGAAGGGTATGGCAAATGCCGGATTGCATATGACCGGAATACCAAACACCAGTATGCTCGGCATATTGAATATAACCGGCAGCAACGCCAGCTTTGCAGTCGAGAGGAAAATCTTGTTGTTTGAAAAGAACAAGATTGCCAAAGTAAGGGGCAGAATTGCTCCCATGCCTCCCATGTATGAAAATTTCAGGAAGGAATCCGTGGCAATAACGTTATGAATATTTACTCCGGCTGAACCAAAAGCCTCCATATAGTGAAAATACTGGTTATGTATATCAAAGAGAACATCCTCTCCTGATATGCCAAGAAAGCTGAAGGTCGCTGAAACCAGCATATAAGCCGCTGTCCGCAATGCCTCGGAATCAATCGCGGCAAAGACACTGCTGGCGCTTTGGGAAACGGCCATCTGCAACGGCACATTGCCCGTCAAGCACAGTACAAACCGATGGCACATGAGAATAGTGCCCATGGTAAGCACAAAGGTAGGGATCGCGTAGACTGCTGTTGTGAGATACGGATTCAGCACTACGGGAAACATACGGTTTCCTATAGGGATAGTCCGAAGCAGGAAAAACCTGTATACATGACAGGTCAGTACCGCAAAAAGCACTGCAGAGAAGCTATGGCCAAAGGTCCACGACGTATCTATCTCAACCATCGCATTGCCCACAATCTGCTGGGATATAATGAACACCACCAGACTTGCGAGAGGCAGTATAACGGCATTGCCGGCAGGCAGCTTCCACAATGTTGAAAAGCTGTAGCTGATGGTTATAACAAGCATCATAGCTCCGTAGCTATTGAGTACCGTCTCAAGGATGCTAAGAGGCTCCTTTATCAGCCAACTGGCAGGCCCCGCCAGGAAATCCTGATAGGCGGGAATCGGTATTGACAGTATTAGGTATGAAAACCCCGATACGACAGCTAATGCTATGAGCAGAATATACCCCTGCTGAATCGCACGTATCGTAACGTTGTTCATTATTTTGTTAACGGCTCTCATAAATACGGAATTATCCCTAAACACCGACATCCCCCCTTCCCTGCCAATAGTGTACCTCGATTATTCACAGCAGGCTGCGCACACTCTCACTTATCTTACGGGCAATATACGGATTATTCATGGTATACAGATGAATTCCGTCAACGCCATGCCCCAAGAGATCAACAATCTGGTCGATGGCAAAAGCTATGCCAGCGTCCCGAAGCGCTTCCGGCTGGGCTTCGTACTTGGCCAGCACCCTCTGGAACTTGCGCGGAAGGGTCGCGCCGCAAAGTGTTACCATTCGCTCAATCTGCTTTTTACTGGTCACGGGCATAATACCGGCTTCAATGGGAACATTGATTCCGGCCGCAGCCGTCTTTTCGCGAAATTCATAGAAATAATCATTATTGAAGAAAAGCTGGGATATCAGACGGTCAACACCCGCATCCACCTTTTCCTTCAGATAGGCAATATCCGTTTTAAGATCCGGCGCCTCCACATGTCCCTCCGGATAACAGGCAGCGAAAATCTGTATTCTGTCTCCCACCTGTTCCCTGACAAAGGCCACCAAATCCCTAGCATAGCGAAAGTCCTGCTTAGGCTCCTCACCTGGCACCCTGTCACCACGAAGGGCAAGAAGCTTCTTTATGCCCTTTTCCTCCATCTGCTTCAGAGTTTCGATAACCTCATCCTTCGCAAAGTAGATACAAGGAAGATGAACCACACCCTCCCTACCATACTTATCCTGAATGGCAGACGTGACCTCTATGGTACGGCTGCTTCCGCCGGAGGCAGAGCCTCCCGCCCCGCAGGTCACACTGATGAAATCCGGCTTCAAATCCGAAAGTTCCCCAAGTGCTTCATAAATTGAATCCAGAGGCATATCCCGTTTCGGTGGAAATACCTCAAAAGAAAAAATGGTCTTCGCCTGTTCCCCGATTCCCATTACGACTCCTCCATCCCAAGGAAATCCTGTATCAAGTGCCGACAACTAAATAACAAATCCAAATCCAATTTTCGATATTCGACACAAAACAAAAAAATCCTGCCGGACATAAGGAAAACCGCACCTCATACGATGCGGTTTTCCCGAACTTACATTGGATTTCAGAGAATCTTCTGCAGATACTCTTTGATTTGATCCCCGTCTTCCATCTTCATGACATCCGCAAGGATTTCCTTTGCCTTGATGGAGCTGATGGAGCGAATCTTTTCCTTGACTCGCGGAATGGAGGGAGCGCTCATGGAGAGCTCGCTGATGCCCATGCCCAAGAGCAGGACGGCAGCATTCGGATCGCTTGCCATCTCGCCGCACATGCCGGCCCAAATGCCGTTCTCACGGGCAGACTCAATGGTGAGCTTAATGAGGCGCAGCACCGACGGATTGAAGTGGTTATAGAGATAGGATATGCTCGCGTTTCCACGGTCAACCGCAAGGGTATACTGGACCAGGTCGTTGGTTCCGATACTGAAGAAGTCCACGTATTTCGCAAGCACCGGAGTCATGACGGCAGCGGAAGGTGTCTCCACCATGATACCCACCTGAACGTTATCCGCATATTTCTTGCCCTCATGGGTGAGCTCCGTCTTGGCTTCCTCAACTAGCTCCTTAACCTGCTTGAACTCATCCACATTGATAACCATCGGCACCATGATGGCAGCCTTTCCATATACACCTGCCCGCAAAATAGCCTTGAGCTGCGGCATGAACAGGTCTCTTCTCTTCAGGCTGATACGCACGGCGCGATATCCAAGGAAGGGATTTTCCTCCGGGGGAATGTTGAGGTACGGCAGCGGCTTGTCACCGCCGATGTCCATAGTGCGAATGACGCAGAGATGTCCGTTGCACTTTTCGATAGCTTCCTTATAGAGCTTGAACTGATCCTCCTCGGTGGGAATGTCTTCACGTCCCATGAACACGAATTCCGAGCGGAAAAGTCCCACGCCTTCACAGCCATAGTTGTTCGCGTTGTCCACATCGGTGGGGAGACCGATGTTCGCCATGAGCTCAACACGGATGCCGTCCGTGGTAATGGCAGGCAAATCCTTAAGCTGCGCGTAATGTGCCTTAAGCTCTTCCTGTTTCTTAATCTTCTCCTGATAGCTGGCCCTATCCTCTTCAGTAGGACGGATAAGGATATCTCCGGCTTCACCGTCAACAATGACGGGATCTCCATCGGCAATCTTGTCAATGGCAGTGCCGACACCAACCACGGTAGGAATAGCCCTTGCCTTTGCGATGATAACCGCGTGAGCAGTGGTGCTGCCGGCGCCGAGAATAACACCGGCTATCTTATCCGTAGGCAGTCCGGCAATGACGGAGGGTTCGATTTCATGGCCGCAAAGGATAACGGCACCGTCTCCAATCTCAGGCTCCTTGACCCCAAGGATAAACTTTGCTATGCGCTTGCCGACATCACGAAGATCCACGGCGCGGGCGGCAAAATACTCATCGTCCATCTGCTCGAACTCATGAGCCATATCCTCGGCAGCCCTCAAAATTGCATGGGGAGCACTGGGAGTCTCTGCCTCATCCAATTTTTCCATTATCTTGTCAGCCAACGTAGGATCCTGCATCATAAGGCGATGGGCATCCATTATACCGGCCTGTTCGGTCAAATCCTGTGCCTTAAGCTGCTCAATGCTCTTAGCCAGATTATCGGACACGGCAACCAACGCGTCCTGTGCCTTCTTCCGCTCTGCTTCCTTGTCAAGCGGCCGATAATTCACCAGGTAACCGTCCAAATTCTGTCCTGCCAGCATGATCTTTCCGATGGCTATTCCCGATATAACGCCCTTACCTTGTATTTTCTCTGCCATATCTTTTCCCCCCGTTTACTTGGAACGACCATCATCGCCCCTGTAATTCTGAAAAAATTATGAAAATTGTACCCAAAAAATTGGGGCTCAACGCCATACTTGAAAAAAGAGGCGGTGTTCTCCGCCTCCTCCGGGAAAATTTCTTTCTTACTCTTCGCCGAACTTCGAAGCAACAAGATCTTTCAATGACTTTACTGCTTCAGCCTCATCAGGGCCGTCTGCGCAAATGGTGATTTCCGTACCCTTCACAAGTCCCATGCTCATGATCATAAGGATGCTTTTCGCGTCAACGGTCTTGCCCTTAGCCTTGATCTGAACCTTGGACTTGAACTTCGTTGCGGTCTGAACAAAAATGGAGGCCGGACGTGCATGGATACCAGTCTTGTTCTCAATGGTGATCGTTTCTTCTGTCATTTGAATACCTCTCCCATCTGTGATAAATTCAAGCGATTAGAGTATACTTTCGCCGTAAAGGAAAGATTTCCTGCAAGCAAATAGGAATTCTTCCAAAATAACACCTACATTTTGGATTATACCACAAACAAAATCCTTTTTCCACAATTTTGACAATAATAAATAAAAAGTTTCATATTCACCCGGCAGATTTGGCACTCACATAGCTGCGTTTTCCGGCAGGTATCTTGTCCCACTGGATTCCATTCGCCGGAACGCCCT
>DOYB01000218.1 GCA_003518745.1 Selenomonas sp.
CGGCACATTGCGATCCACCTCATCCACCGCTATCGCGGTCCCCCTTCCCCTCTAGGGGAAGGCTTTTAACTCGTGCAACACCTAACATAAATTCCTATTCATGAAACGAACGTAGTGTTCTTGTAAGGGCGATATGCAAAACATTGTTTTGCGTGAAGTTTAGGGGTGAAATTATGATTCTTCCTGGGGCGGAACCATTTTTACTGAAGGGGGGCAGTCATGGAGTGCTCCTCGTACACGGATTCACCGGACTGCCGGCAGAACTTCTTATGATGGGGAAGTATCTGCAGGAGAGAGGCTTCACGGTTCTGGGGGTGAGGCTTGCGGGACATGGCACCACGCCTGAGGACATGAGCCGCACTACAAAACATGACTGGATTGACTCTGTGCGGGACGGCTATGCCATTTTGTCAGGCCTGACGGAGCGTATTTCTGTTGCGGGTCATTCTATGGGCGGCCTGCTGTCGCTCCTATTGGCTGCGGAAAAGCCCATAGACAGGCTTGCCCTCTTAGCGGCACCCATGTTTATTTGCGAGGAACGGGGAATCAAATACCTGCCATCAAGGGAAACCTGCAGGGGCAAATATTTTCCGAAGGCCAGAAGGAAATTGCCCAATGTTCCAAAGGCAGTGAACAAGACCTATCGTAAAATGCCCCTCAGCTCTGTACATGAGCTGGTGGAAATCATAGAACTCGCAAAGGGAAGCCTCAGCAGTGTGAAATGTCCGGTATTCATCGCGCACAGTCATGGGGATCATACGGCATCACCGGACAGCGTGGAGTACCTGTATGAGCATTTGGCAAGTGAGGAGAAGGAGGTCCTATGGCTGGAGGATTCCGGTCACCTGCTTCCATTGGATGTGGACAGGGAAAAGGTTTTTGAAAGTGTAGCCGACTTTTTCGAACGAGAATGACATGTGAATTAAAGAGAGGGATTTGATAAAAAGTATGGATTTGGTTGTGGGGAGACTTTCCTTATCTCCGCGGGGCTTTGGCTTCGTAATACCGGATAACAAGGAATCAAGAGAAGAGGCGGACGTATTTATTCCGGCAAGCGCTTTGGGATACGCTATGCACAATGACCGCGTCGCTGTTGAACTCAGTCCCGTCTATGAAGAGGGGCGCTCCGCGGAGGGCAGGATTGTCAAAATTCTTGAGCGCGGTAACGATAAGCTTGTAGGTACCTTTGAAAAGAGCCGCAGCTTTGGTTTTGTGACACCGGATGACGCAAGATTGGGGAAAGAGATATTTATCCCGAAGAAGTGCTCCCGCAAGGCCAAGACCGGCAGCAAGGTGGTTGCGCAAATCACACGCTGGCCCTCTCCGGATATGGGGCTGGAAGGGCGTGTGGTGGAGGTTCTTGGTAAGAAAGGTGATCCGGGAGTGGACATAATGTCCATAATGAGAAGCTATGACCTTTCAGAGGAATTTCCAAAGGATGTGCTTGATGCCGCGGAAAGCGTGGAACAGCTTCCCCTGAAGGAAGACTATCAAGGTCGAAGGGATCGCCGAAACCTGTCCATCGTGACCATTGACGGGGAGGATGCCAAGGATTTGGACGATGGGGTCTATGCGGAAAAGCGGCCTGACGGGGGATATTTTCTAGGGGTCTACATAGCTGATGTAAGCTGGTATGTGCGGGAGAATATGCCAATCGACAGAGAGGCCATGGAACGCGGTACCAGCGTATATCTTGTGGACCGGGTTATCTCCATGCTGCCCAAGGAGCTTTCCAACGGCATCTGCAGTCTGAACGCGGGTGTTGACCGCCTTTCCATGGCCTGTGAGATGCAGCTTGACAGGGATGGCCGGGTGGTGAGCTATGAGATAATCCCCACAGTGATACATGTCCATCGCCGGCTTACTTATAATCTTGTAAATAAGGTGCTGGTGGATAGGCAAGAGCCGTTTCTGGAGGATCACAGGGATATTCTGCCAATGCTGGAATGTCTGGAGGAAATCAGGAACCTGAGGAAGCGTCTCAGAGAGAAAAGGGGAGCCATAGATTTCGATATTCCTGAAATCAAGGTAAGGCTGGATAGTATGGGACATCCAACAGCCCTTGTAAGGAGAGAAGGTTCTCTTGCGGAATCCATAATAGAGGAATGTATGCTGGCAGCCAATGAGACAGTGGCGGAGCATATGGACAGGAAACGGCTTCCATGTGTCTATAGGGTTCACGAGCAGCCTGCCAAGGATAAGATTGAGCAGCTAAATCGGCTGCTTTCAGCCTTTGGCGAAAGAATTCCAATTGATGCTGATGGCAATGTGCAGCCTATGGGTATACAGAACGTTCTAAGCAAGGTGAAGGGAAGACCTGAGGAGCGGATGATCAGTACGGTGTCGCTCCGTTCCATGCAGCAGGCCAGATATGCGGCAGAGAGTCTGGGACATTTCGGATTGGCGGCAAGATACTATACACATTTCACATCTCCAATACGAAGATATCCCGACCTCATAGTACACCGGCTTCTTAGGGAAAGCTTCAGCAGCGCGGGATTTTCCTCGGAGCGAAGGGAAAAGCTGCGTTCCAGACTGCCTGAAATTGCCGAGCATGCCTCCAAGCGTGAGCGGATTGCCATGGAAGCGGAGCGGGAAACCCAGAGACTCAAGGAAGTTGAATATATGGCCCAGTTCCAGGGAGAGACCTTTCAGGGAATTATCAGCGGGGTAACGGCTTTTGGAATCTTCGTAGAGCTGGATAACGGAGTTGAGGGACTGGTACATGTTTCTTCCATGGCCAAGGATTATTATAACTACGTGGAAGCCAGATATGCTCTCATAGGGCACACCTCGAACCGCGTGTACGGATTGGGAGATGAAGTGGAGGTCATACTGCTTCGCGCCAATGTGGAGGAAAAGACACTTGACTTCGTGCTGAAGGATAATAATACATTGAAAGCTGAGGGAGGTGAGAAGCGAAATGGGAAAGAAAAACGTCGGGGTGAAGATAGCCTGCGAAAACAGGAAGGCACGTCACGATTACTTCATTCACGAGACCTACGAGGCAGGCATAGAGCTAAAGGGCACAGAGGTAAAGTCTCTTCGGGCAGGCCGGGCGAATCTGAAAGATTCCTACGCAGAAATAAAAAACGGAGAGGTATTCGTAAGAAACATGCACATTAGTCCCTATGAGCAGGGAAATATCTTCAATCACGATCCTTTGCGGCCCAGGAAGCTTCTGCTGCATAAATCTGAGATTGTCAAGCTGTTCAGCCAGACACGGGAAAAGGGCTTTACCCTTGTGCCTCTGAAGATATACTTCACCCGCGGGCGGGCGAAGCTGGAGCTGGCCCTTGCCAGTGGCAAGCACAATTATGACAAGCGTCAGGATCTTATGGCAAAGGCGGCAAAGCGTGATGTTGAAAGGGCTTTGAAGGACAGGCAGAAATATTAGGCAGAAAAAAATCCGCGTGTACCGCGGATTTTTTTTCGTTTGCAGTTTCCTATGGAGAGGCAGCGTCATCATATGGTATCGGTGGAATCATATCTGACATAGCAGGCCTTTCCGCGTTCCTTTGCCTCGTAGAGCGCCTTGTCTGTCAATTTGTAAAGCCCATCGAAATCATAGCCGGTGGAATCGGTTCCTATTCCTATGCTGCAGGAGAAGGGACCGGCATTTCCTATGTGGAGTTTACTGAGTTGATCCAGTATCTCAGAGGAAATTTCGTCGGCTCTGCCCACATCCTTCTCCTTGATTCCCCTCATGAGTACCATGAACTCGTCGCCTCCGACCCGCCCAATGAGGTCCTGCGGCCGGAACTCGCGTGTCAGAATATTGGCAAAGGCTTTCAGCACGGCATCGCCTATCTGATGTCCATAGTTATCATTGACATGCTTGAAATTGTCGAAATCCAGAATCAGGAGAATCGCTTTATCCTCATCATCACGTTGATGAAGGTATTCCTTTGATTCATTTTCGAAGGTAAGCTTATTTAGAAGTCCCGTCAGAAGGTCATGGCGGCTCTTGTCACTGACCTCGGTATATTTCTGCATGAACCAGTCCACATTAGCCCGTATGAAGGACAATACAAGAACAAGGATTATGCAGACTGAACCCATCATGGTAAGGATATAGTTGCGAATAATGTTATCAAAGCCCTGAGCTGACTGTGAAACCATCAGCGCCCCTACGACAGAATCGTCACTTTCCTGACGTATTGGTATGACATAGGCCTGATGCTCCTTGCCATCAATGAGAATACTCTTGAACCAAAGCTGCTTACCCTGCTCAAGAATATAGGTTCGTATATTCTCATCCGCTGACATGCCAATCATGCGCATGCCCGTATCATCCCTGATAGAGGTCATGACAGCCGTTTCACCATAGTAGAAGGTTACGTCAAGCTTGGTCTGCCGTTTCAGATCATCAACTATGGAGGTTTTCCTTGAAATGTTTTGATTCATTCCACGCCATACACAGCCGTCGTTATTATAACTGTAATCTCCATATCCCTGGCTTGAGTAAAGGGTGAGAGCCGCCAGAGCCGTGGAACGGAGATTACCCTCCTTTTCAGTGTAAAGACTGGAGCGGAACTGTACTAATCCAATCAGCAAAGCTACTAACGCAAACAGCACAAACGGTACGCAGTTTGCTACCAAAAGTTTTGTTTTGAATTTCATGTTTTATCCTTTGTAATAACATTAACTTTCGTGTAAATCTCTGCACCGATATTCCTGTATTCTCCCTTTAACGCGGATACCGCGATTGAGACACCTTCATAGCCCATGTCTTCCGGTTTTTGCTGGAGCGTCGCGTAAATGACACCCTGCTGTACCATGGACAGTGTATAATCCGAGGCATCGAAGCCTACGATTATGGGGCTGATTCCTTCAGCCTGTACCTGTTCGCCAAAAATCTGTGTAACCTGCTCGTTGCCACCGAAAAAAGCGACACAGTCACGATTCGCTGAAACATATCGCTCTATGTTTTTGCGTTCACTGTCATAGTCGACGGTGGGAAGAACCTCGAAGCGGGTTCCTCTGAAGGCTTCCCGAAATCCCCTGTCCCGCAGGATGGCGTTCTTGACCTTAGAGCTGCTGACACCTATGCCGATTCTCCCATGGGTGATTCCTGCCTTAGACAGCGCCTGTTTCATTGTCTCCGCGGCTATCTTTCCGGCAAGCTCATTGTCTGTCAAAATCGTGGCAGTAGCATTGTGGGTGGCATCACTGTCCACATATATCAGCTTGATTCCGGCATCCGTGACATTATTGAGGATGCCGTCGAGGCCGGTGGCGGAGGCGGCTGAAAGCAGTATCGCATCGGCACCCGCATTCATAGCTTGTTCAATGCTCTGCCTCTGTTTTGTCACGTCGTTTTTGGAAGGAGCGATCCAATAGTAATTTATGTCGCCAATATTATCAACTGCCGCCTTGCATCCGGCATCTATATTTTGCCAGTATTCGCTGATTTGATCCATTGTTATGAGGTATATGTTATACTTGCCATCAGCTGTCACTTTTGGAGTAATATCCCGTTTTGTGAGGTCGTTCCTCACTACGAAGGAAGGCGAATTGTTGAGGCAGCCACTTAAGAAAAAAATGCCCAGCACTGTCAGTGATACCATTATGAGTCTTGTCATAAAAGAACTACCACCTTGTGAGTTATCCGGATCTGATGAAATCGGATAAACAAGATTTCAAAAAACGTTCAATCCTATCCATGAGCAATCTTTGTGATCGCATATGCAATCTGGTCAAGTGGGAACTGCTGCTGTACAGCGCCCACTTCCCATGCTGCCCTTGGCATACCGTAAACTACGCAGGTAGCCTCGTCCTGTCCTATTGTGGGGGAACCCTGTTTCCGCATGGAAAGAAGGCCGCTGGCTCCGTCCCTGCCCATTCCCGTCAGAATGACTCCCATAGCATCGCCGCCAATCTGTTTCGCGACGGAATCGAAAAGGACGTCCACTGAGGGGCAGCAGCTGTGAACCTTTGGACCGGGGGCACAAGTTAGGAACATTTCGCTGCCGGTGCGTGAAACAGTCATATGCTTTCCGCCGGGGGCAATATATACAGTGTTGGGAACAACCCTTTCGCCACTCTCGCCTTCCTTGACGTGGAGAGCGCATTCGTTGTCAAGCCGTTCAGCCAAAAGTCGTGAGAAGGTGGGGGGGATATGCTGAACGATTACGATACCCGGGAGCGGAGGCCTAAGCATCTTCATAACTGCCGAAATTGCCTCAGTGCCGCCTGTGGAAGAGCCAATCGCGATAAGCTTTATCTTGTTGTCTTCCCTCGGCTGTGGCATGTTGGAGGGTGGAGGCTTGGAACTCTTTGCGGAGTTATTGAAGCTGGGATAGTGCAAAATTTTAGGCTCGGGTTTCTTCTCCGTAGGTTTCGCGGGTGTCCAGTCAGCCCTGGTTAGGATTTTACCTGCTGCCAGTCCCTGATGAGCTTTTTTGCGGTAATCCTGATGACCGGTATTGCCTTGTGCCAAATGGGATTCCGCGGCCTTGATTATGTTATCGGCAAAGTTAACGTAAAAGCTTTCCTTTATATCCCTGTCATGGGGCCTGACAACGTAGCCTACGGCTCCCTCACGCATGGCAATCGCGTGGCCTTCATTTATGGTGCCGAAAAGAATTACGGGCAGCTTGGACTCTCTGATCATCTGTGTTATAAAGGGCTCGCCCTTAAGGCGAAGGGCGGCCATCATCAGATTCGTCACTATGACATCGGGATGGAAAAGAAGCCCCTTTTCCCGTGCCTCCACGGGATCAGCGGCGGATTCCAGCAGACTGCCCTTGGGCAGATAGGAAGCCAGCTTGTCTGCCAGCTCCTGCCGGAAGAATATGGAGTTGTCGATGATGAGGACACGTATTGGGCGCATCCGGATCACACTCCTGAATCAATTATTATGTATTACATCAATTATTTATCGTAGTCCCCTCGTATGTCCTCCGTAGGCGGCTTCACAGGGTAGTGTCCGCTGAAGCACGCGGTGCACAAGGGAAGCCCGTCAACCATCTCAGAAAGGCGCTCCAGTGACAGGTATCCAAGGGAATCCGCGCCGATAATCCTGCAGATTTCATCCACTGAACGGTTATGGGCTATCAACTGATCCTCTGAGGGGATGTCAATACCGAAATAGCAGGGATGCAGGAAGGGGGGAGCCGAAACTCGCATATGTACTTCCTTTGCGCCCGCGTTTCTCAGCAGGGTAACGATTTGGTCGCTGGTGGTACCGCGCACGATGGAATCGTCGATCATGACAATCCGTTTGCCGGCCACAACATTCCTAAGGACATTGAGCTTGATGCGCACGCTGGCCTCACGGCTGCTTTGCTTCGGCTTTATGAAGGTACGGCCCACATATGTATTCTTCGTAAAGGCTATACCGTAAGGGATTCCTGACTCCATGGAGTATCCAAGCGCGGCCATGTTTCCCGATTCGGGCACTCCAACCACCAGATCTGCTTCCACGGGGGAATCCTTGGCAAGGCATCTTCCCGCTATTATTCGCGCGTCCGTTACGTTGACTCCGTCTATTGTGGTGTCGGGACGGGCAAAGTAGATATATTCAAAAATGCAGCGGGCGGTTTCTTCCTCGGGCAGACACATCTCACAGTTGGATTCTATGTTGCCGTTTTTGTCGATGGTTACGATTTCTCCCGGCTTTATGTCCCTGATGAATTCTGCTCCAATGGTTTCAAGGGCACAGGTCTCAGATGTGATTATATATGCGCTGTCACGCTTTCCGAGAACCAGGGGCTTCAGTCCCCAGGGGTCTCTCGCGCCTATGAGCTTGCGAGGGCTGGCCACCACGAGGGCGTAGGACCCCCTGAGCTTCTTTACGGCTTTGCATACAGCCTCCTGCACAGTCTTGCTGTGGACTCTGGCACGGGCAATGTGATAGGCTATGGTTTCGGTATCTATGGTAGTCTGGAAAATCGCGCCGTTTCTGGAAAGTTCCCGGCGGAGCTGGGGCGCGTTCACAAGATTGCCGTTATGCCCCAGCATAAGTGTTCCCTTTATATAGCTCAGGACAAGGGGCTGTGAATTCTCGCGGGTAGAGGCACCGGCAGTGGAGTAGCGCACATGCCCCACGCCAAGGTTTCCCTTCAGCGTATCCAATGTTTCATGATCAAATACCTCGTTCACAAGGCCAAGATCCTTTTGGCAGTCCACCTTATCCTTGCCGTTGAAGGTATTTGTTACAGCAATGCCTGCGCTTTCCTGCCCGCGATGCTGCAACGCGTACAGTCCGTAATAAATGGAAGAGGCTACATCGTTGCCCTCCAGGTCGTACATGCCAAAAACTCCACATGCTTCGCCAACCGGCAGGTCAGCCGTTCCAAAATCCATGGTCAATCTCCTTAAAATAGTATACATCAACTGAGTTCATATGTTTATTCTACTGTAAAACTACAATAAGTCAAGATATAAGGCAAGGCTGAATGGAAAGTTTTATATCCTCAAATTCGCTTCGAAAGGGGGGCTGTGAAGAAAATTCTCAAAGGACTATGAGGGATAAGTGGGAATTTATTCGACTGTCCAAAGTCGCACGAATGGACGATTTGCTGTGTATCAAGCCTTCCCCTTGAGGGGAAGGTGGCAGCCGTAGGCTGACGGATGAGGTGGCTT
>DOYB01000169.1 GCA_003518745.1 Selenomonas sp.
GTTCAGAAAAGCATAGAGGTATTGCAGACATTGAAGGCTTCGTTGATGCAGGAATATTTCGGATGAAAGGAGTGGTGGCCAAGATGCCAGAGAATGAAATAGACCAAATAAAAAATCAATTCATCAATAAGCTATCACCGATGAAAATATATCTCTTCGGTTCTTTTGCAAACGGTACAGCGAATGAAGATAGCGACTTTGATTTTTACATCGTTGTAAAAGATGGGACGGAAAACCTTATGGACCTTACGGTAGAAGCGTACAAGTCCATTCGCAGTATAAGAAATCGGGCAGTAGATATTGTTATAGGGACAGAAAGCCGATTTGAAACAAGAAAGCATAAATTGAGCCTGGAAAATGAAGTTATGAGGGAGGGCATACTATTATATGGATGAAGGGTATTTAGAAGATGCTAAAGAATGGCTTTCCTTTGCAACAGATGATTTAGGTGTTGCAAAGCATCTTTATGAAACGTATTATCCGAGACCATTAGCCATAATATGCTTTCACTGTCAACAAGCAGCGGAAAAAGCAGTCAAATCAATTATAGTGCTTAACGGAAGTCAGGGCGGTATGCCAAAGAAACACGATATTCTGCTCCTGCTCAATCAGGTAAAGCACATGGTTATGATAGACGAGAGATTTTATGATTATGCTGATACACTTGCTCCATATGGTGTTGCTATGCGATATCCAAGTGAATTAGTGCTGGAGGATCGTCATGCAAAGAAGGCAATAGAGATGGCAGATGAGTTTATCATATTGGCAAAAAGTGTGTTGAAATAATTCTCGAGCTGAAGGAAGTGAGCTCATGTTATCTAACTTTGATTTCGTAGATCAATATCCCGATTGGAACCATATAGCGGAGCGGGCTAAGAAGGCGGAGCAGGGGATGGCGGTGGCACCTGAATTTGCCGCGATATTTGGGCGTTCTGCCATGGAGCTTGGGATAAAATGGGTTTACGGCGCTGAGGGAATGGATACAAGGGACCCGTACAATTACGGGAAGGACAGGGAGCTTTTTGCTCTTTTGAAGGACAGGGGCTTTACTGAGGTGGTCGGGGACACACGTCTGCTAAATATGATGAATCAGCTCAGGCTTTTCGGCAACAAGGCTGCCCATGGCGGCAATGCGCTTACCCATAAGGACGGGGTGCTGTCTCTTCGCATTCTCTTTGAATTCTTGAGCTGGATGGCCTACTGCTATACGTCCATTCAGGTGGAAAAGGTCTTTGATGAGGGGCTTCTTCCATCCGGTGATGGGAAATCTGCCGCAAGTGAGAAGGAAATCCGGCAACAGGCAGAGAAGATTGCCGCAAAGGATGAGGCTTTGGCCAAGAAGCAGCATGAGCTGGAGGAAACGAACCGGGAACTGGACGATATCAGGGAACAGAACAGGAAACTGCAGGAGGAACTGAAGCAGCTCCGCATGGATCGACAGCAGCAGGGCAATTTCCACATTGACCCCATTACGGAGGCGGAAACCCGCAGGCGATATATCGACTATGATTTGGAGGCTGCAGGCTGGGTGATAGGGGACAACTGCATAATAGAGGACGAAATCAGCGGCATGCCAAACCGTTCAAATACGGGTTTTTCGGATTATGTGCTTTTGGGACGGGACAGGAAGCCCCTTGCCATCGTGGAGGCCAAGCGCACCAGCTATGACCCGGAAAAGGGAGCAAAGCAGGCTGTGCTTTATGCCGATAATTATGAGAAAAAATACCGCCGACGACCCTTTATTTTCCTGACGAACGGGCTTCGCACCGTGTTTCTGGATGATTCCTCGGGCTATCCAAGGCGTGATGTGTCCGGGTTCTTCACGCAGGAGGACCTGCAAATGCGAATGGACAGGCGGGGACTCAGGCAGTCTTTGTCGGATATCGAGCCGAGGCATGATATTGCGGGCAGACCTTATCAGATTCAGGCAGTGAAGGTGGTTGAGGAGGAGTTTGACCGCAACCGCAGGAAGGCGCTGATCGTTCAGGCCACAGGCACAGGCAAGACACGGGTGGCCATCAGCATTTCCGATGTGCTTTTCCGTGGCGGCTGGGTGAAGCGCATTCTTTTTCTGGCTGATAGGACTGCATTGGTGCGTCAGGCGAAACGCAGTTTTATGGATTTCTTCAGCAATGAGATTCCTATGGCCAGCCTCATGGACAGCAAGGATGATCCGACTACGGCCAGAATCATATTCAGCACCTACCCAACCATGATGAACTCCATCGACACCGCAAAGAGTGCTGACGGACGCAGATTCTTCTCCCCGGGAACCTTTGACCTGATTATAATTGACGAAAGCCATCGCAGTATTTATCAGCGGTATCAGGCCATTTTCCAGTATTTTGATGCAATGCTGTTAGGGCTTACGGCGACACCCAAGAGCGAAGTGGACAAGAACACCTACCGTCAGTTTGAGCTTGAATCCGGGAATCCCACCTTTGCCTATCAATATGATGAGGCCGTTGAGCAGGGTTATCTTGTGCCCTTTGAGCAGTTTGAACGCACAACGGAGCTCTTGAAAAATGGGCTTCACTACCGGGAGCTAAGTGAAGAGGACAAGGCTCATTACGAGGAGGTTTTCGGGGTGTCCGGGGACAACGCTCCGGATATCGAGAGCGCTGCCTTCAACAAATATGTTTTCTATCGGCAGACCGTGCAGACGGTAATTCGGGATTTGATGGAGAAGGGGCAGTATATCGACGGCGGCGACAGGCTTGGCAAGACAATAATTTTTGCCAAAAACAGGAAACATGCGAAGTTTATCGTAGATATGTTCCATGAGATGTTTCCGGAACTCGGGGATGCCTTTATTCAGCAGATTGATGGGAGTATCGACTACCATGAGCAGCTCATAGATGATTTCCGTACGGCCGACAGGATGCCCCAGATTGCCGTTTCCGTGGATATGATGGATACGGGTATCGACGTGCCGGAGGTCTTGAATCTGGTGTTTTTCAAGATGGTGCGCTCCTATAGCAAGTTCTGGCAGATGATTGGGCGCGGCACGCGGCTGTGCCCCGGACTTTTCGGCCCCGGGTTAGACAAAAAATGTTTTTATATATTTGACTACGGTGGGAATTTCGAGTATTTTAGTCTTGAGGGCAGCAAGTTGAAGGA
>DOYB01000022.1 GCA_003518745.1 Selenomonas sp.
TGGGTTATCGTAACCAGTCAGCAGGATATTGATACGATTACGGAAAATGTGAAGGGCAATGACTTCTCAAAGATTCAGGGCCGCTTTGATACCCGCCTATCCTTGTCAGCTGCTAATGTAGACGAAGTAGTCAAAGAGCGTATCTTGAAAAAGACCGATACTGCCACAGAAACGCTGGAAGTGGTTTATGATGACAAAGAAACTACGCTAAAAAACTTGATTTCCTTTACAGGAACGGCAGAAAAGAAAATCTATGCAAACCGTGAGGACTTTGCTGCCATTTACCCCTTTGTAGGCTACCAGTTTGACCTTCTTGGCAAGGTGTTGACGGAAGTGCGTACTCATGGTGCTTCAGGTAAGAGCTTGGCGGATGGCGAGCGTTCCATGATAGCCTTTTTCAAGGAAACGGCTAACTACTATCGGGAGGGGGACGAGAATACCCTCATTCCATTCAGTGCTTTTTACCGTGCTTTGGACAGCTACCTTGACCATAGCCATCGTGGGGTTATAAACAGCGCATATAATAACAGTCATTTGAATCCTGATGGCAAGGATACTAGAGAAAATGTTTTTGTTATAGAAGTATTGAAGGCGCTCTTCATGGTGAAGTATGTCCGTGAAATGGATGCCAATGTGGAAAACATCACCAGCCTCATGGTAGACAACGTACAGGCGGAACGTAGCGTCCTGCGTGGCGAAGTAGAGAAGGCTCTGCGCCTGTTGGAAAATGAAATGCTTATTCAGCGTCAGGGCAGTGTCTACATCTTCCTCACTAATGAGGAACAGGAAATCAACCGTCGTATTGAAAGGCAGACGGTTGAGATTCAGGAAATTATCAATCGCACAGCAGATATAATTTTCTCCGAAATCATCAAAGGGAATAAATATACCTATCCGCAGTTCAACAATCGCTATGTGTTTAGTTTTGATCAATACGTTGATGAACAGCCTTACTACACCAACGCGATGAATGCTTTGAAAGTGGAGGTCATTACCTCTTTGTGGGATTTTGGCGGCGATGAAGCCACTATGGCCAGTCTGTCCGGGCAGCTGCCAGGTATTATTATCCAGCTTCCAAATCAGGATGATTTTATCAGGGAAGTGCGTACGGCGCTAAAAATCGAGACTTTCATCATGCGGGACAGCGAAGCTAAGTCCATGGCACAGTATGATACCATCCGCGCTATAAAAGGCAATGAAATGCGGGAACGCTTGCAGCTTGCGCGGACACTGCTCACGGATGCCCTGCAGGAAGCCAATATCTTCATCAATGGGCACAAGGCTGATATTGGTGTCAAAGATATGGATAAACGCATGCAGGAGGCGCTGCAAAATCTTACCCAGCAGCTCTTTACCAAACTGACCTATATCGAAAAGCCTATGGATGGGGATGCCTCCTTAAAGATGCTCAAGGCCGCTAAAGAGAACACGATTGACCTCTTTGCGGGCGGTGGTGAAGTCAATCAGCATGCTATCAGTGATATGCTGACCTATATTACAAGGAAAACGGGAAATCACATGAAGATTTCCATGAAAGTCGTAAAAGACCATTATCTGAAGCGTGCCCCATATGGCTTTGTGGAAGACGATATCTACTATCTGGTAGCCCGTCTGTTCAAGCGAGGCGATATTGCCTTCTCCTTACAGGGCGAATATGTTACGTTGGCGAACCGCGAGCCTAAGGAAATCTATACCTATATCAGCAATAAGGCTTATCTGGATAAGCTGATGATAGAAAAGCGAGACCGTGTCTCAGATAAGGACAAGAAAATCGTTCGTGATTTGCTGAAAGAAATATTTAATGACGGAACTGCCACCGATGATGAAGATGGCTTGATGACTGCCTTTGTGTCTGATACAAGTAAAATGATGGAAGAGATGCAGAACTTCAGGGGGCAGGCAGCGGCTGGCAAATACCCTGGAACGGCTACTATTGAGACAGGTATTGGATTGCTGGAAAAAATCCGCGCTGCCAAGACCTCCAGTGCGTTCTTCCATGTGGCAGTAGATGAGAAAGACGACCTTTTGGATTTTGCTGATGACTATGTTCTTGTCAAAAAATTCTTCACTGGCACCCAAAAGGAGATTTTTGACAAGGCACAGCACATTTTTAAAATTTACCAGGAAAGCCAGAACTATATTGCGGATATTGAATTGGAGAAACTGGCAGATAAAATCAAAGCCATACTGCAAAATCCAAAGCCATATCGTCTCATCAAGGACTTGCCCCAGCTCAGGGAAGAATTCATGGATGCCTATATGACAATCCTTGAGGAAAAGGCAGAACCTATCAAGGCGGATATTGAAAATTGCCGTCAAAGGGTTATGACGGAGCTATCCAATCGCCCCTATAAGGACAAAATTACGCCCAATGTACAGAAAAAGTTTAACGAACTTCTGCATAGTGCCGAACATAGCCACAATATCAATCAGCTCATGAGCCTTAGCAATCAGGCGGAGGCCGTAAAGGCTAAATTCCTTAATGAAATTGCCGCTGAGGAAGAACGACTGGCCAAGGAACAGGAAAAAACTCCGCCCACACCTCCATCAGATGATGAGAAAGATGGGAAAGAGGTTCATGATGGACAAAAGGCGTATAAGGCAGAGAAAACCAAATACCTGAAATTCCGCGAAGCGGTAGGTGTAGGCTCCGTGGAAATCAAGAGCGAAGCAGCGCTGGATAGTCTGCTCGCCAAAGTCAAAGCCAAATTCATGCAGGAGCTGAAAGACCGCGACAGCATTCACATAGATTTTTAACAAGAGGGATAACAAATGAACAAGACAGC
>DOYB01000249.1 GCA_003518745.1 Selenomonas sp.
CATTTGTTTATTTCTGCTGTTTTTTTGCGTAGTGCTCCAGGTTCATCATAATAAAGCTTTTAAGGTTCTCGCGGAAATCCAACTTGGGCGGCGTGATGCTTTCTTTTTCCAATGCCGCCGCGATGATGGGATTCCAGCGGAGGATGCCGTGGATGCCCACGGCGTGATAGTGAATGCTGATGAACATATCATAGGAATCCTGCCGGGAAAGCCCCTGCTGCTCCCCAAGCCATGAGGATATGGCATAGGTGCTTTGATAGAATCCTCGCTTGTAGACGGCAAGCCGGTCAACAGATACGTTCGTTTCAATGATGGTATGCAGAATATCGCTGTAATGGAGGTGATCCGTGTTCGCGTTCAGGATGCCCGCCCACACCTCTGCCATCACCTCTGCGGAGTAGCCGCTTTCCTTCGGTATGGCGGTACGCAGGGCATCGTAGTAGATTTCCCGTTTGTCGGCGCACAGCTCCAAAAAAATTTCTTCCTTTGTCTGGAAATATTGGTACAGATTGGCTCTGGTCAAGCCCAGCTTGTCTGCGATGACAGTCCACGTGATCGTGTGATAGGGATGCTCCTGAAACAATTTGTCCACGGCAGCTTTTATTTCTTCTGCCCGTTCCCGTTTTTGCTCTTCGCTGCGGGCGCGCTTAAAATTCGGCATAATCAGACCTTTCTTTCACATTTATATTTCTCCTTAAAAAGATATTGGCATTATAACATAAAATTAAAGGCTTGACAACATAAATAAAGTGTGATACCATCTGGATAAATTACAAATAGTTTTTTATATGTCGAGTAAAGCTATTCGTGGAAATTATGTAAGATGACCTTTTGAAAACATATGCTGAAGGAGCACAGGGGAGGATACCAGCATGAACGAGACCATGAAGAACATTCTTGAGCGCAGAAGCATCCGCAAGTACAAGCCGGATATGGTGGAAAAAGAACTTCTTGACCAGGTGATTGAGGCGGGGCTCTACGCTGCCACGGGACATGGCAAGCAGTCCTCGGTGATTATTGCCGTGACGGACAAGGAATTTCGGCATGAGCTGTCCGAGGAAAACCGCAAAATAGAGGGCTGGAAGGAGGGGATTGATCCTTTTTACGGTGCGCCGGTTGTCCTGCTCGTCATTGCCAACCGGGAATCGCCCAACGCCGTGTATGACGGCGCAGCAACGCTGACCAACATGATGCTGGCGGCGAAAGCCCTGGGGCTTGGTTCCTGCTGGGTGCATCGGGCAAAGCAGGAAATCGACTCAGAGTTCGGCAAAAAACTGCTCTCACGGCTCCATATTTCCGGCGACTATGAGGGCGTAGGTCATTTGCTTCTGGGCTATCCTGACTGCGAGCCGCCAAAGGCTGCCAAGCGTAAGCCGGACAGAGTCTATTACGTTTGAGCGGAAGCGGACAAGACAGTGAGCGCATCTCCCGTCGCGATGAAACGCTGAGAGAGTAACAAGTGTCAAAGGAGAGAACCGTCATCAATCCCCTGTTTATCACAGGGCAAGACAAAGAACTGCTGGAATCTCTGAAATCCAATCACGAATTGGTCGCGACTTTGGAGGACGGCATACTGGATGGCGGCTTCGGTGAGAAGATTGCCCGCTTCTACAGGGCGGACAAAATGAAGGTGCTGAACTTCGGCTTGCCTAAGAATTTCTACGACCGTTATGACTATGAAGTGCTGGCCAAGGAAAACCACCTGACGGCGGAGCAGATTGCAGAAGATGTGCTGAATACTTTGGGGAAATGACGCTTAGTATGAAAGAGCAGCCAGAAACGCTGATTGTCAAAAAACTCACGAAAACAATAAAATCAGCAGCAGGATTTTTCATAATCCTGCTGCTGGCGACAAGCGTAGCAGAATGCGGCGCATCCTTGCAGAAAGGGGGGATGGAAATGACAAAGGAAATCAGCCAAGCCGACGGAGAAAAAGCGATTCCCACTGCCATGACGGAATACGTCAAATTAAACAGCGGTTACGATATGCCGGTTTTGGGGCTTGGTACATGGGCGCTGTCGGACGATACGGCAGAAGAAAGCGTCTATTTCGCCATAAAAAACGGATACCGTCTCATTGACACGGCTCGCTACTATAACAATGAAATCGGCGTGGGGCGCGGAGTTCGCTGCGCTATTTCCGAGGGAGTCATCTCCCGCGAGGAAATTTTTGTGACCAGCAAGGTCATGCCCGGAGATTACAGGCGTCCCGATGCTGCCATTGACGATTCTTTGGAGAGGTTGGGGCTCGGATATATCGACCTCATGCTGGTGCATCAGCCGGGAGCGGGAGATGAGGAAGTCTACAAGGCATTGGAACGGGGCGTTCGCGCCGGAAAAATTCGTTCCATTGGTATTTCCAACTATTACACGCCGGAAGCCTTTGAGCGAATAAACCGCATTGCTGAAATCGTTCCTGCCGTTGTGCAGAACGAGAATCATCCCTTTTACCAAAACAAACAGTTGCAGGAATACTTGCGGCAATATGGTACGGTTGTAGAGGCATGGTATCCCTTTGGCGGCAGGGGCAACACGCAGAAAGTATTTCAAAATGAAACCATCAAGGAAATCG